>CAWZYW010000160.1:0-6037 GCA_963966255.1 uncultured Salinispira sp.
ATTATCACCCACAAGCGCAGGATCAACGTGGACAGCGAAGAGGAAGGGTACTTTTACATCGGCTGCGCCGGAGGCATCGAAACCATCGGCAGCGCTCCGCTTGAATGGGAGAACGCCCCCTCAGGCCTGGAAGAGTACGATCTTTCGGTCATCGGCCTGAACGGCGGGCATTCGGGGGCAGATATCCACAAGCAGCTGGGCAACAGCCTGATTCTGGCGACCCGCATCCTCCGAGAGTTGCCCTTGGACCGGGTCCGGCTGGCGGACGTCAGCGGAGGTGACAAGCATAACGCGATTCCCCGGGAAGCGTTTATCCGCCTGCTTATGCCCTCCGATCTGGTCGATGACGTGAAGGCCCTCGTACGGAGGATGGAGGCGATATTCCGTGCCGAGTTCTCAAGTACCGAGGAAAATCTCGCACTTCGTTTCGAGAAGAGCGACGGCAATCCGGCTCAGAGGGTGATGACCGCCGCCGCCGGCCGGCGGCTGGCTGACCTTATGTACTCAATTCCCCACGGCGTCCAGACCATGAGCCGGGCGGTCGAAGGCCTGGTATCCACCAGCACCAATTTCGCCTCACTTCGCATCGTTGAGGACTCGGTGCGGGTTCTCACCAGCCAGCGTTCGGATATCAAAAGCCAGGTCGACGATATCGCCCGGAGGGTGGCCGCACCCTTCCTTCTGGCAGGCGGCAGCGTTGAACACACCCGTGAGTATCCCGGCTGGGAACCCGATCCCGAATCAGACCTTCTCAAGCGGGCCGTCGCGGCCTACCGGCAAAGAACCGGAAAGGATCCGGTAATTACCACCATCCACGCCGGTCTCGAATGCGGGGTCATCGGAGCCAAATGCGGCGGCATGGAGATGATTTCCATGGGCCCGGATATCCGGGGTGCACACACTCCTGAGGAACGGGTCCATATCGGTTCCACGGCGCGGGTTTTCGCCTTTTTTACGGAGTTCCTGACGGCTTTTTGACAGAAAATTTATACACCGTTTGAAAATGCCGATAATTCTCACTATATTGGGATAGCTGATATCGCCAAGATTGGAGAATTATGGGTCTCAGTGAATTAAAGCAGCTGGTCGAAGATCTTCCTGGAGAATCCGCCCTGAAGCGGGAAGTTCACGGGGCATTCCAGCATATCCGCCGGCTCAAAGACGAAAAAACCTCTCTTAACGAATCCAACCAGGAGCTGCTGCGCCAACTTTCCGAGGAGCGGCAGCGCCGGGAGGATTTGAACCAGCGGGTTCAGATCAATCGCATCACCGGCTTGCCCAACCATCACAGAATGGCCAGCGACATGAACGAACTGCTTTCCGCTTTCCGTGGTGAGAGAGACACGCATCGGGGAGCCATCTTTTTCCTGAGACTGGATCGTTCCTTTCAGACCATGCAGAGTACCATGAAGCCTCAGATGCTCGAATGGATACTGTATCAGGTCTCCCAGAGAATTCAGGAGATCATCGGTGATAACGGGACGGTGTACCACAGCCGGGAAAACGAGTTCGTAATAATCCTCACCGGAAATCTCAGTAAACGGGAGTTTTCGGCGTTCGGGAGCAGGCTGCGCGCCGAGGTCCGGCGTCCCCATAATTTATCCGGGTACAATATCCATATCGATTGCCATATCGGCATCGCCGAGTTCCCGCAGCATGGCAGGGAGAAGGGCCGGCTGCTTCAGAATGCCGATATCGCCCTTCAGGCCGCCGAGGAGCGCTCGGTGGAGCTGGTTTTTTTCGAGGAGGATCTGCGGGAGCAGGTCGTCGAAAAGATGGAACTGCAGAACAGCATCCTCCGGGCCCTTGAACAGCAGGCCATCGTGGAAATCGGAAAACAGTTTGAGATTTACTATCAACCGATCATCAATATCACCGAAGATCCCGGCGAATCGCCCATGATACGCCTGGAAGACGGGAGCGGATGGAGAATCTCCGATGTTGGCGCGGAAGCCCTGATCCGCTGGAATCATCCGAATAAAGGCTTGATACCTCCCGACCGCTTTATTCCGCTGGCTGAGGAAACCGGACTGATCATCCCCATCGGTAATTGGATCATATACAACGTTTCCGAACAGATCAGGGCCTGGCGTGATAAGGGGTTGGAATTGGGACCGGTTTCGGTAAACATAAGCCCCCGCCAGTTCCACTCCGAGACCTTCGTTCATTCGGTGCGCAATGCCATGGCGAACAACCGGCTCAGCAGCGAATCCTTCCGTTTCGAGATCACAGAAACCAGCATCGCCCAGGATCCCGAAACCATGATCAAAACCATGTGGGAACTTCACGACGAAGGCGTGTATTTTTACATCGATGACTTCGGGACTGGTTATTCATCGCTGAGCTATGTACATCAGATGCCCGTGAAAAAGATCAAAATCGATAAATCCTTCGTGTTCCAGCTCCACGAGGATAAGCGGGAACAGACCATCGTGCGGACCATCATAGCTATGGCCAAGGAACTCGGCCTTGGTCTGGTGGCCGAAGGCGTGGAGGAAAAGGCGCATTTAAGCTATCTGCTTCAGGCCGGGGTCAGGAGTTTTCAGGGATACTATTTTTCACGCCCGCTGCAAGCCGCCCACTTTGCAAGCTTCCTCGAAGCAAAAAGCTATCTTCCAGACGAATAATCTCTGCTGGAAATGCTAAAAACGATAAAAATGAACGATTTTTTGCGAAAACCCGAATTTCTCGGTTGACAGTACCGGGAATGCGGGGTTTAGTTTATACCATAATTTTTTACGCAGGAGGCGTACATGATCTTCACAGCATATTTTGTTCGCGATAAGCGCAGTGGTGCTGAGGCAGTCTACGATGATTATGGCTTCCGGCGTGTTCACCTGACCCCTATGGGTTAACTCCGCACACCAGATTCCATACATCATCTATTCTCCTCTCGAACGAAGGCCGTTGTTTCAGCGCATAGCGAGATCTGTGCTGCTGTTGTGTTCTGCTTTTTTGGTAATACGTTATGAAGAAACTACGAGCGATTCTGAAAATTCTCAAAAGCCACCGCTACATCTATGCGCTGGCCCTGGCAGGGGTGTCCATCGGGACATTTTTTTCCTACACCGGTCCCCTGGTCATCAAAACCACTATCGACAGTGTTCTGGGCGATGTGCCCCTGAGCGACGGGCTACTGGTGGACCGCTTGTTCTCTTCGCTGGGCGGCGCTGATGTCCTGCGCAGCCGGCTGTGGATTCCCGCGGCGCTTCTGGTGGCGGTGGTGGGTCTTCAGGGACTGTTCACTTTTGTGTCCCGTACCCTGGCCAGCGTAGCCGCCGAAGGAAGCATCCGCGGGCTGAGGAACCGGCTCTTGCGTCACATCCAGAAGCAGGAGTTCAACTACTTCAACAACGCCAGCACCGGCGACCTGATCCAGCGCTGTACCAGCGACGTGGACACCATCCGGCGCTTCCTGGAAACCCAGTTCGTCGAGATCGGTAACACCATGATAATGCTAGTCATCGCCCTGAGCCTGATGTTCTCCATCCACCGGCCCCTCGCATGGTTGACGGTGCCCATCATTCCCCTGACGGTGGCATTCTCGTACTACTTCTTCTCCAGGGTCCAGAAGACCTTCACCCTGAGTGACGAGATCGAGGGTCGCCTGTCTGCCATGCTCAGCGAGCATCTGACGGGGATCCGGGTGGTCAAGGCCTTCGGACGGGAATCATATGAAATCGGCCGTTTTGATGAGCTGAACATGGATTATCGCAGGGTGACTCAGAAGCTTATTGATCTGCTGGCCATGTACTGGTCGGTGACCAGCCTGTTCTCCATGGGCCAGGTGGTCCTGGTTCTCACCATGGGCAGCATCTGGGCGGTGCAGGGTTCGGTCACCCTGGGCGTACTGCAGGTATTTATCAGCTACGTCTGGATGATACTGTGGCCTCTTCGTCAGATGGGGCGCATCCTGGTGGACATGGGAAAGGCCTTCGTGGCAGTGGGGCGTATCGAGGAAATTTTCACCAGCGAGGTCGAGGATATACATGCCGCCGGGACAGCGCCGAAAATTCGCGGCAAGGTCCGATTCGAAGGGGTCAGTTTCAAATACCCCGGCGATGACGACAAGGCGATACTCAAGAATATCAGCTTCGAGGTCGCACCGGGTGAGACTCTGGGGATACTGGGGCCCACCGGTTCGGGGAAGACCACCATTCTGCACCTGCTCGCCGGGCTGTATCCGGATTACCAGGGCAGCATCACGGTGGACGGAAGGGAGCTTCGCGATCTGCAGCTGAAGGAATACCGCTCGCAGATCGGGTATGTGCTTCAGGAGCCGTTCCTGTTCAGCGGCAGCATCAAGAAGAACATCCGTATGGGCCGGGCCGATGCTTTGATGAACGATATCGAACATGTGGCCCGGGAGGCTGAAATGCATCAGGTCATTGAGGACTTCGAGATGAAATACCAGACCGTGGTAGGAGAACGGGGTGTCACCCTTTCAGGGGGGCAGAAGCAGCGCCTGGCAATCGCCAGGGCCATGGTAAAGGGAGTGCCCCTGTACCTCTTCGACGATTCCCTGTCGGCCCTGGACGCCGAGACCGACGCCAGGATCCGCAACAATCTCCTTGCCAGGGAAGAACGGGCCACCACCCTGATCGTAAGCCATCGGCTGAGCACCATCGCCGGGGCGGACCGCATCCTGGTTTTGGAGCGCGGCGAGATTACCCAGCTTGGCACCCATGCCGAGCTGAGCGAAGAACCGGGCCTGTATTCCAGGCTATGGGACCTGCAGCGCAACGGAAGCCACCCGGTTCAGGTCGGTGAACACCGCGCCGACGGGAAAATAAAGGCATCCGCGTCGACGGCTGCATCGGCACAGGCCAAACTCCGCCGGGCCCTGTAAGGACCCGGCTGATGCCGCGGGAATCAGAACCCGCGGGAGGACAGAAAGACATGAAAGTGAAAAGCGATCAATCAAAAGTGCACAGCCGGCGACGGGCCAATCTCCGCATGTGGAAAAGCCTGCTGGTATACGCTAAAGAATTCAAAATGCTGATCTTCGTTCTCATCGGCGTCATGCTGGTGGTGGCGGGCATCGACCTTATTTTCCCCTTGATGACCCGGACCGCGGTGGACCGCTTCGTGGTTCCCCGGTCCATAGAAGGGCTGGGCTGGTTCGCCGGGGGCTTTTTCGCCCTCTCGGCCCTGCAGGCGGTAAACGTGTATCTGCTCATTCATCTGGGCGGGGTCATAGAAATGGGACTGGTATATCGCCTGAGGGAACGCGGTTTCGAGAAGCTTCAGAGGCTTTCCTTCGAGTACTTCGATAAAAAAGCCTCGGGCTGGCTGCTTACCCGCATGACCAGCGACTGTCAGCGCCTGGGAGAGGTCATTTCCTGGGGAATCGTCGACATGGTCTGGGGGCTTACCTTTATGCTGGGCATCGCGGTGACCATGCTTGTGCTGAATTTCCGTCTTGGCATCGTTATTCTTTCGGTGGTACCGCTTCTGGCGGTGGCCAGCTATTACTTCCAGACGAAAATTCTCAAGAGTCAGCGTCTGGTCCGCAAGAATAATTCCCGGATCTCCGCCGGATACTCGGAAGGCATTCAGGGAGGGCCGACGGTGAAGGTCCTCGCCCGTGAAGAGGAATCGGCGCAGGAATTCAGCGCCTTGACCGGACGGATGAGGAAGACCTCGATAATCTCGGCCCGCTTCTCGGCGATGTATCTCCCCGTGGTGCTTTTCCTCGGTTCGGTAGGTACCGCCCTGGCGTTGAGCTACGGCGGGCTCATGATCCAGAGCGAGGTGATCACCTTCGGGACCCTGCTGGCGTTTATCTCCTACACCCTGCAGTTCTTCGATCCGTTGAACGAGATCGCGAGGGTGGTCAGCGAAATGCAGAGCGCACGGGCCGCCGGCGAGCGTATCCTCAGCCTCATCCATACCGAGGAGAAGATCACCGATGCGGCTATTGTTGAAAACCTGTACGGCACGGTTATCGAACCGAAGACCGAGCACTGGCCCCGGATCAACGGGGAAATCGAGTTCGAAAACGGGGGCTTTACCTATGACGGCGGGCAGACCGTGC
>CAWZYW010000161.1:0-6026 GCA_963966255.1 uncultured Salinispira sp.
GGGCAGGAGATCCTCTTTATGGGTTCCGACTCCAAGTACAAAATCGATGAGATCGGCCGATTCAAGATCGGTCTGGAAGCATGTAAGGAGTTGAAAGCCGGGGAGGTGGGATACTTCCTCGCGGGCATCAAGACCATCAGCGATATTCGGGTAGGGGACACCATCACCGACGCAAAGCATCCCGCATCCCAGCCAATGCCCGGCTTCAAAGAAGTGAAGCCCATGGTGTATTCCTCCATTTATCCGGTGGACAGTAACGACTATGACGAATTGGCTGCAGCCATGGATAAGCTCAAGCTGAATGACGCAAGCCTTTTCTTCGAAAAAGACAGTTCCGTGGCACTGGGCTTCGGCTTCAAATGCGGGTTTCTCGGGCTGTTACATCTGGAAGTCGTTCAGGAACGCCTTGAACGGGAATTCGATCTCTCCATCGTGTTTACGGCCCCATCGGTACGTTATGAGGTTTATCTCAATGACGGCGTAATGGTCGAGGTCGAAAGTCCGACGGAAATGCCGGAACCCACCAAAATCGATTATTCCAAAGAACCGTACATCAAAGCCAGCATTATCACTCCCACGGACTACATCGGAAACCTGATGAATCTCGCCCTGGAAAAGCGCGGTATTCAGAAAGACATGGTGTACCTCGATGAGAAACGGGTGGAGGTCATTTACGAAATGCCTCTGGCTGAAGTCCTGTTTGAGTTTTACGACCGGCTCAAGAGTCTCAGCAGGGGCTACGCCAGCTTCGACTACGAAATCATCGATTACCGCCGCACCGATCTGGCACGACTGGATATCCTGATAAACGGCAAATCGGTGGACACCCTGAGCCAGCTGGTGTTCCGGGACAACGCCGCCTACCGGGCCCGGAAGGTCTGCAAAAAGCTGACCCGTGAGATTCCCCGCCACCAGTTCCAGATACCCATCCAGGGTGCCGTCGGATCCACGATCATCGCCCGGGAAACCATCAGGGCTCTGCGAAAGGATGTCACCGCTAAATGCTACGGAGGGGACATCAGCCGAAAGCGCAAGCTCCTGGAGAAGCAGAAAGAAGGCAAAAAGCGCATGAAGATGGTCGGCAACGTGGAGCTGCCCCAGAGCGCC
Source organism: uncultured Salinispira sp. (assembly GCA_963966255.1). Classification (GTDB taxonomy): domain Bacteria; phylum Spirochaetota; class Spirochaetia; order DSM-27196; family Salinispiraceae; genus Salinispira. The sequence goes on from CAWZYW010000161.1 coordinate 1,108, forward strand.
TTCCTGTCGGTTCTCCGCACCGATGACGAGGATCATTAGGCCCGCATCGTCACGGCATTCAGTTCCCCTGATTTTCGTCCCGTATGGCGGATCTATCCAGGCTCCGACGGAATACCCCGGACCAGTAGTCTATGCTTCCCGACAGCAGCCTCAGGAAGCGGGGGCTGTAGTCGGGGCTGCTGACTCCAGGGAGAAAACGCCATAAAAGGTCCCAGCGCCCCATGAGTTCAAGGCAGATCTGCCATTCATCCCGCAATACCGAATCGGCGTTCTGATCGGAAAGTCCATCGTGGGGAAAAGTTCCTTCTTCGCTGGGGCTCAGCCGGCTCAGGAGGAACGCAATGCGTCCTCGAAGCTCTTCCACTGCATTCGATCCGTCCTGCAGCCAGGACCGGAGGGCCCCGCTTTGGGGTTTTAAGCTTGCGGAAATTTCCCGGTCTTCGCCGATTTCAGTCACGCCATTTGCGGGCAATCCGGCGGTTAGTTTCGCCAGAAGTGAGTCGGGGTATTCCAGGCCACGATGAGCACCGAGACGGACCCGGTCATGACCGTACAGCCACATCACCTCCTGGAAACGCGCGAAGTAGTCAGCCATGACTCCATCGCTGAGAAGTCCGTCGGGAAGCCGTTGGTGAACCGGCTGCTCGATGGCCCAGGTGCATACGGGGTTGAGGCGGGTACCCCTGCGGAGAACCCGCTGATGGGGCGGTGACATAATCGCATGGGTCTTTCCGCGGGGGAATGCAAAGTCAAAGCCGCAGAAGACTATCTCCGCGCTACTGTAGCGCACCAGGATATACAGCGCCGCAACTCCAACCGAACCCAGGGGGGGTAAATCAGCCAATACCCCTCGGGTGATGGACGATAGGGCATCAAACAAGGAGGAAGGCGCAAAGCGGCTCACAAGGGCCAGCTTTTTCTCGAAGCGCCGGAGGGTAGGAGGATGGGAAGAAATATCGTGGATCAGCAGCGAATCGGCCCTGTTGAGCACTTCGAAGCCAGATGAGCAGATGAAGTCGTCCATGTTCGCGAATTGGCCCTCCAGCATAAACACCAGCTCCGGAACCAATCCGTGTTCCAGGAGTACCGGTACCGCGGTATCCACGGCGGCCAGGCAGCAAGCGTCGATTTCCTCCCCGGAAGAATCCAGATAGTCCTCGAGGCTGGCTCCCGCTCCGCACAGGAGAACCCTTCGACCTGCGATCCTCTTCTCTAATTCGCCCACATCAGAACCCCCGATGCCTTTTTCGGCGTCCATCAGGTTCTGAATGATATTCCGAATCCACAAAGGTGCCATATACAGGCTGGTGGAGTGGTTGCGCCACCATTGCCGGATAATCCGGCTCGCATCAGATTCCAGCTGATCATAATCCCCGCGGTACTCCGACGGAATGGTGCAGAACCGGACGCTGCGCACCCGCCTCTGGGGACCGGGTATTTGAAGGATCCCGGCGAGCCATCGACGCTGATCGATGGGATCAACGAACGGACAGAAATCAACCTGTGGCAGGCCGGTAATTCTCTCCATCTGCCGCCGCGCGCTCCTAGCAGCCTGTTGCTGTATGCTTTGGGTAGTTGTGATTTCATCAGCGGAATCCGGTGAGTCATAGAGTGCATATAATTCGGGATTCCGTTCGAAGATCAGTATTCTGCTGCGCTTGGGAAGTCGATGCGTTTCAAGCCAGTGCAGGCCGTACCCGATCCCCGGAGAACACAGGAGATACAAGCAGTCGCTTTCCTGAAACAGCCGACCAAATCGCACTGCGAAGACTTCAGGGTCATGCATCCGGGGATACAACATTTCGCCGTCCCGGGAATAATTTATCTGACCGACGTCGTTAAGAAACATCGATATGAGAATAGCATAAAAAAACCGGCTGTCACCAGCCGGCTGTGGAGTGGATCAATTGCCGCCCAGAAAAACATTCTGGAAAGCCTGATCGAAATTATCCCGGAGATATTCCGGTGAATTGTATATTCTTTGGAGCTCGGAAGTCGTATATCCCTGTGCCTGATAGGGGATGGCCAGGCGGAGAAAATCGTTCTGACCGCTGGTCTGTTCTCCCTCCTCGGCATATCGGATGATCGCGATGCGATCAGACAGTTCAACCGCATCGCTCAGCTGTCCCAGTTCCAGGGAAAAGAGATCGGTAATCAGGGTTTCACGGCTGGACACGCCGCTCAGGATCCCGGCGCTGGCGCTTTCATAATTGGGGAAAAGGGGGAGGTTACCGTAGTTGATGCCGACAGCTGAAGTCGTCGTGGCTTCCAGGCCGGATTCAACCAGGGCCGATGCCCAGCCGATCTCTTCGGCCCGATCGGTAAACGATTCCGCGGTTTGACGGAAGTAGTCGGATACCAGACCCCGTTCCAGGCTCAGCACATATCCCCGGACCTGCTGGAGCACCTCTTCTTCACCGGCCTGAGCCGCAGTCACCTCTGAATCGAGACGGAAGATGGCGTATTTTTCTCCACGGATTTCGAAAATTTCGCTCGCCTCGCCTTGCGCCAGACCATAGAGAATATCGGCGGCCGCAGGCTCCTGAAAATCACGCTGGATATCGTAGTACCACACCGTCCCACGGGAACCGCCATCGGCGGAGAAGAGATCGGTGCTGACTTCGGCTGCCAGTTCTTCGAAACTGATCGCCCCATCTTCCAGACGCTGGCGCGCTTCTTCTGCATCTTCGATACTGTTGAGTGTGATGGAGGAGATTTCCGCCCGCTGGAACAATTCGGGATTTTCGGAGAGGTAGGCATCCAGTTCGCTATCGGGAAAATCGCTGAATTCGAAACTAACGATGTCGAAAACCCGTCTTTTATCACCCATCTCGGCGATAAAGGTTATCTCCGCTTCGCTTAAACTCGTCTGATCGATCATAGTCCGGCGCACCCGGTCATATACCAGATCCTGGCGGAAATCATCCCGAAGACCGGGGTTGAACTCAAGGGCTTCGCGAAAAGCCGTAACGGAAAAACTGCCGTTATCGTCGTTAAAGCTTCCCGAATTGATCAGGCTGTCGGTGACCTCCTGATCGGAAATGTACAAGCCCGCCCGCTCCGCTTCGTCAAGCAGGGCCAGCCGAAAAACGCTGGCGCTGTACGCGTTCCGAAGGGCGGTATACTGCTCCTGAAGACCCGGCGTACGGCCTTGCTGCTCCGCCTGGGTGATCAAGCTGTCGAGCTGGCTCTGATATACCCGGGCAAAATTCGTACCCTGAACCAGTTCGATGGCTTCACCGCGAAAAGTGCCGAATACCGTCGAGTTGCTTCCCAGACCGCCGCTTCGGGTCAGGACCGGTCCGATTATGAAGGTGACTACAATCACCACCAGAATGATAATCGAAAGCACGTACAAGGCCGGATGCCGCATCGCAGCAGTCTGTACCTTTTCTTCAGTTTTTTTGAGATCGTTTTTTTTGGAGGGCATTGCGTTAAATCCTCAGTAGAAAATTGGGGGAGGTAATTCCCGGAAAAATCCGGAAACACGAATACATATCCCCATATAATAGATTGCAAAAAATACCACGAGGTCCCACCTCTGTCAATTCACCGTAAGCACCCGCGAATTCAGATTAACGGTCCGTAATAGTGAGGCTAAATATGCTGAAATTTTTATACTTTTGTGTTGACAGCGAAAAGCGCTTCCATGTATATTGCCTGAGCATTCGGGCTTAATGCCTGAGCGCAAACGGGGGTGTAGTTCAGTTGGTTAGAACGCCGGCCTGTCAAGCCGGAGGTCGCGGGTTCAAGTCCCGTCGCTCCCGGAAAGGGATGATCGAGAGGATAGCCTCATGATCATCCCTTTTTTGATTCTCTCCGTTCCAACAGGAACCGGAGATTGATATAGATACTGCCGCGGCCCCGTGTCGCGGCACTTTTCCATGTAAGTACGGGGTGTAGCGCAGTGGCTAGCGCGCGTCGTTCGGGACGACGAGGCCGCGGGTTCGAGTCCCGCCACCCCGATTATAATAGCTTTTAATTAAAGCATTTAGGTTCAGCTCTCAGGAGTTGAACCTTTTTTATTTAAAACCATGACCAATCCATGACAGATCCCATCGTATGCGCTAGAATTACTGCATGAAGAGCTACACGATTTATCAGAATAATGAAGGTATCTGGTGTATCAATTACCGCGATCAATCGCAGCGCCGGACGCGGAAATCGCTTAAAACCCGTAAGAAAAGTGAAGCTCTCAAACTGGCTGTTGAATTTATGGAGCAGGTTATTGAAGAGTCCCGCGACATAACGAGATTCGAACAGTACGCTGATCAGTTCTACAAACCCGGATGCCCCTGGACCGAACGCCGGGCCAGTTTTCACCGTCCCCTGGCAGCGAACACCCTGGAAAAATACCGATGGTATCTCGACAACCGGATTATGCCGTTTTTTAAAGGAATGGCTGTGGAGGAAATCACCGACAAGACAGTCTCGGATTTTGCACTGAGTCTAAAATACGATGGTACAACCAAGAATGATATTGTCAGGCTTGTCTGTCATATTATTGATGAGGCTGTTCTGGACGGCATCAGAACCCATGGTGTAAAGGTCATGCGGTTTCCGAAGACACGAAGCAGCCAAACAGCGATCAGTGGAGATACCATCAGACTTCTCTGGCCCGATGACCTCAATGATCTGTATGCAGTTTGGAATAACCCCACCATGCGCGACAGGAACGCTCCCTGGGCATATGCCGCAATGGGAGCACTCATGCTCTCGGCAGGATTACGGAGTGGGGAAGTGCGTGCCCTTGCTCCTGAGAATATCGAGCTGCAGGAGGACTTCGGCGTTGTCTATGTGGAGCGCGCTTTCGGTCACAAGCTGGAAATAAAAGGGGTTAAGGGTGAGGTCACACCGGGCCAGAAACCCCCTGTGTCAACATAGATTTCGCCTGGAGTTGAGTTGAATCAGCTCACTCC
>CAWZYW010000162.1:0-5994 GCA_963966255.1 uncultured Salinispira sp.
CCCAGAGGATTGCCGATGGCCAGACCCCAGTCCCCTCCCGGGAGCCCGTCGGATTTCCCAAAGCGGGCGACGGGCTCCGGGTGGGCGACTGGGTTCTGGCCATCGGCAATCCTCTGGGTTTCAGCTCGACCATGACATCGGGAATAATCTCTGCCACCGGCCGGCGCACCGGGCCAAATCAGGGCAGCACCAGTTTCACCGATTACATACAAACTGATGCCGCAATCAACCGGGGCAACAGCGGCGGCCCGCTGGTGAATCTTCGGGGAGAGGTGGTCGGCATCAATACCTGGATCGCATCACCTTCGGGCGGAAGCGTAGGAATCGGATTCGCGGTGCCCATCAATTCGATAACCGGAACCATTGAGCAGCTCTCGGAAACCGGCCGGGTGGAATACGGCTGGCTCGGCGCCTATGTGAGCGACGGTCTTCAGCAGCCCGGAGCCTTTATTTCAAACATTTTCATAGACTCCCCTGCCGACCGGGGCGATCTGCTGCCCGGCGATCTGGTGACGGAAATCAACGGCGAGGCAGTAGGCGGCGCCGATGATCTCATCCGCATCGTGGGCAACAGCAGGCCGGGTAGCCGGTTGAGGATGACGGTTCTTCGGGGAGGAGAACAGCGGTCCCTGAGCGTCAGGCTACAGAACCGGGAGTCTGACGAGGAACGGGATAACACCCGGGTCTGGCCGGGTTTCATCAGCAGCGAAGACAATGAAGGGCAAATGCGTATCGCCGGCGTGCTCGAAGGAAGCCCCGCGGCGGTCAGCGGATTCCGCAATGGCGACGCCATTATCAGCATTAACGGCGTCGAGATCGAAGACCAGGAATCCTTAAGCAGGGCCTTTGCAGAAAGCCGGGGCAATGGCGAACAGCGCTTCCGCCTCGAAAGGGACGGAGTACAATTCGTCATCGGTTTGGAGAAACAATAGGAATGCAATCCGGCGCCGAATGGCGCCGGGGATTCCGCCGCGGCTCATCCCTCCCCGGGCCGCGGTCCTTTTATAGTACGAACAGGTAAATATATGCGGTTGAAATAAGAAGGGATACAAAGGTCACTACCACACCGTATTTTGTAAACTGAAGAAAGCTGATCTTGTATCCACTGCGCGCCGAGATTCCGGCGCCCACCACGTTTGCGCTGGCCCCAATGAGACTGCCGTTCCCCCCGAAGCAGCTGCCCAGGGCCAGACTCCACCAGATCGGCATGACCGCCACCGCCCCCATTGTCTCGCCCATGTTTTCCACAAGGGGGATCATGGTGGCTACATAGGGTATGTTATCCACCAGGGCGGAAAGCACGCCGCTCATCCAGATTACCACGATTGAAGTCACCGCCACATCGCCCCGGGTGAGGCTCATGACTCTGCCCGCGAGCATTTCGATAATACCCAGCTCTTCCAAAGTTCCCACCAGCACAAATAAGCCGATAAAAAAGAAGATGGTGGTCCATTCCACCTCGTGAAAAAACTCCTCCCCCGCCTCGGCACCTGAAATCAGCATAAGCACCGCAGCGCCGAAAAGCGAAACCGTTGCCGGCTCAATACCCGTCAGCTCGTGAAGCAGAAACCCGATAAACACCAAGGATAACACGGATAGACTTTTTATCAGAAGGGGCTTGTTCTTAATGGAAAGTGCTTCGTTGAACTCCATGATTCGACCCCGGCGCTGCTTGCTCACCTGAAGCTGCTTTCTGAAAAACAGGAATATCAGCAGGGATAAGGCCAGGAGGGTCAGAAGGACTACCGGACCGAGGGTAACGAGGAAGTCCATAAAGCTCAGGCCGACGGCACTGCCAATCATTATGTTCGGAGGATCGCCGATGAGGGTGGCGGTCCCCCCGATATTGGAGGCGATCGCGTTGCTGATTACGAAGGGCGCCGGCGATATTCCCAGCTCCACCGCGATCAGAATCGATACCGGAGTAATGATAAGAATGGTGGTTACATTGTCCAGCATCGCCGAAAGAACCGCGGTTATCATAGCCAGGGCTATGAGAATTTTAACCGGATCTCCCTTTACCGCTTTCGCGGTCCAGATGGCGATGTACTGAAACAGCCCGGTGTTCTTGGTAATGCCTACGATAATCATCATTCCGATGAGCAGGAAGATGACATTCCAGTCCACATGATAAAAAGCTTCCTGCTGATCGATCAGGCCCATGGAAATAAAGAGCATCGCAGCGATGATGGCCACCAGGGTTTTGTTGATCTTCTCGGTACTGATCAGAATGAAGCTTACTACAAACAGGCTCAGTGCGAGAATCATGCGTAATGACATATCAGACCCTGATTACCTTTTTCAGCAGGTCCACGATGCTGAGCACCCCGACCAGCTGACTCCCCGCCACCACCGGCAGCTGCCGTCGCCCGGAACGGATGAAATTCAGCGCCGCAGAGGCAATGGAATCATCGGGATGAACCTTCATTTCCGGCTCAGACATGATTTCCCTCACCGTAATACTGTCTTCCTTTCGAATAAGCTCTTCGAAGGGCTCAAAGCTCTTGAGGAAGCTTATATCGCCGATACGCAGTGCATAATCCGGAATACCTTCCCTGATCAGATCCAGGAGGGTAAGCTCTCCAATGAACTGACCTTTTTCCGAAAGCACCGGGATATAGCTCAAACCTTTGCTGTACAGCAGATCGGCGACCTCTTTCAGGGTTGTTGATTGGGTGACGGTTACCATATCTTTGGTCATGATGTCGCTGACCAGGAAGTCCTTCTTTATATCCAGAGCTTCCATCACCGTAAGTAACTCTTTACGGGTACGGGCACCGACAATCGAGTCCATAATGTTCGGATCCGCTGTGAATTTAGTCAGTCCCGACAGGGTTTGCAGATATATATCAGAGCCGCTTTTTGGTATGAGAAAGAGCGCAATCAGCCGCAGCTTCTGGTCCTGATGAATCAATGGCTGCGGAGGGCTCATGAGAGCAATCCAGAAGTCGGAGATGCCGTCCAGGCGCACGTGGGGGATGGCCAGACCATTAGGCAGGACAGTTCCCCCCAGCTCTTCGCGTTGCATCAGTTTCTCGTACAGTTCTTCAGCTGAGCAGCCTAGCGAAGGATTCTCAGCCAGTTCGCCGGCGAGGAAGCGCAATGCAGACGGATAATCATCAGCCTGCTGCCGGGCATACACATGAGACTCATCGACCAGATTCCGGAAATTCATTATCACCTCTCAGAAGGCGGGATATGGATTCCATCATAGTGCCTTTTCCGCGCTGGTAAAAGTCTGAAAACCCCCTTTCTGTGCTAATGTGATAATGACCCATCAGTCAGACGATTATCTATTGCACGCTCATCTGGTATGATTCAACGTATGAAGACAACCAAAGTCATTTTCTTTTCCCGGGACGGAAGCAGCACAATCGCGGCGGAATACATTGCGGAAAAGTTGCAGGCCGATACCCTTGAACTGAGACCCGCGAAGGCACTGAAAGGGTTCCTTCGGCTGGGTATGAAATCCATCGCAGGGAAGCATATTGAACTCGAGGGAAACCCCTGGGCCGAGATAGCCGATTACCAGCGGCTGATAATCGGCGGGCCGATCTGGGCAGGCAACGGTAATCCAGTACTGCGCAGTTTTATCCAGTCAGCGGATCTGAATGGAAAAACCATATACCTTTTCACACTACAGGCCGACCCCTCCCGGTCATCCGCCGAATCAGCGCTATCCTCGCTGAACGAACTGATAAAAAAACATGGCGGTATCGTCGCAGGCGTACAAAGCTTTCATGGAGCGCCTCCGGGCAAACGCGCCGAAAGCGAGTACCTGCAGCAGCAGCTTGATGACTGGGACCTGCTTAACTCCTGACCACAGGCTTTCGGCATGCCGGAATCAATGGCAAGGACCGTCCACCCACTGGTACACTTCGGTTTTCCACTTGAGCACATAGCGGTTTGCCAGGGCCACATAATACGAGCCGGGATTTCCGTCCCATGTGCGCCACAACGGAATCCGACCGTTAGCCAGACAAGCTGTAGTGATTTCCCCCACCAGAGATTTGGCAAGGCCCTTGCCCCGATGATCGGGATGAACCAGAATTCCCGTATCCGAAAGTCCCCGGTTCCAAACCCGATATCCGGCGTATGCCACCGGTCTGCCTTCAAAGTACGCCATTCGTATTTCCTCATCGGGATCATCCAGATCGATAAGGGCGTCCTCGATATCTTCCTCGCTGTTGCGCGCAAGAAACGCTTTGATGCTCGCATGATCGACCGGAGCGATTTTCCTGATCTCGTATCCCGCCGGATGGGCGAATACAGGTGCGATGCCATCTTCGACGATCAGATGCGGGTAGCGATCCTCCAACTTCCAGCTGGTGAAACAGGCAGATAATTCCTCAAGGCTGCAGGAGCCGAGGAAATCCCGGCCCAGGACGTCGGCGAGATGTTCCGCTGTAAGCCCGTACATTTCCGCATAGACTTCATGAAGGACCTGCTCGGCATGTGTGAGATGTTGTTTTGTCGTCTGATTTTTCATACTATCCTCGCTGAGCCGTAATTGAGGACAGAATACGCAAAGACCGGTGAACAGCCCGGTATTCCGTCCGGGCTACCCGCGGCTATTCAAGGGTCACCCCTTCTCTTCAGCCAGTTTGAATAGATGAATACTATATCGTCGAACCGCGGATTGGGCTAGTCACAGAATATGATGAGCCCAAATACCAAACTCTTTCCTGCTTCCGATTTCCCGATGGAACGGGGCGTTCCTGATGACCCGCGCCTGCATCCACCGCTGCCCAAATCAGCCGGATGATTGTGCTTGCGACGAGCTTGGTATAGTCTGAAGATTATGCCGTATCTCGCTCTCATTGCCGCCACCGCCGTGGGCGCCACCGGCGGCCTGTTCATCAAGAGCTCTCCGTTTACCAGCCTGGCCTTGGGGGGCTTTCGCACTCTGGTGCCTCTTATTCTCCTGCTTCCCATCATGATCCGACGCAAGGGCCTGACAGGCCCGGCGGGAAGCCGCAGGGTTCTGTGGGGCGCATCGGTCATCAACGCCGGCAGGCTGCTGCTGTACATTTTGGCGTTCAAGCTCTCATCTATGGGAAACGCCGTGGTGATTTTTTATATCTGGCCGGTGTTCACCATGATAATTCATGCAGCGCTACTGAGGAGGCCCCCGGGTTTCCGGGAAATTGCCGTGATCCTGACAGCCTTTGCCGGCGCAGTGATCATGAATATCCACCGTGATTTCGGTGCAGGATCCATGGATATTATCGGGAGCCTCAGCATGATCGGCGCGTCGCTGCTGTATGCCGCACACAACATCCTGATGAAGAAGGGACTGGATTTCATAGACGAGATCGGCGGCATGCTGGTGCTCAGCGACCTGATCCAGTTGACCGATGGTACAAGACATCAATATCGAAAACTCTCCGCCTCCCTTCCATTTTCACCTAACTCGTCCCACGTCGCCTGACGCCTTTGATGATAAGAAGGATGATAAACCAGATTCCCGAATTCAGCCCGGCGAGCAGGAGTGTGGGCTCCAGCGCCGAAAACAGGTAAAAGCCGATATTGACCAGCGAATGGAAGAAAATCGCCGGGAGGATATTCTCGGGGTTATCCTCGCCCAGATAGTACATGATTCCCGAGTATGCAACCGTACCGATAATAAATACTCCGGCGTACAGGGCTCCGTACTGGAAAATTCCCAGATGCCAAAGCCCCCACAAAAGTCCGACAATGACGTACGAGGGAATCAACAGATTTTTACCGCGGAGGTAGTTCTGAAGGTAGCCGCGCCATCCGATTTCTTCTCCGACAGCGCCGATGATGATACCGGGTATCAAAAGCATGGCTGTGGGCTGAAAATCCGGTAATTCGAATCTGTTACCCGAGGCCAGCATCAGTCCAGCGATGATAACGGGGACAAGCAGGGGCAGAAGCATTATGACCCAGCGGGACGGACTCAAACGCGCCGGGGCGATGGAAAAACGCACCCCATCCTTTTTAGCCGCAAGCATCATGATGGCCCCGGCG
>CAWZYW010000163.1:0-5902 GCA_963966255.1 uncultured Salinispira sp.
TAGGTCTTCGGCAGCGTCAGATGTGGATCAGAGACAGCCTGGTGCTGATGTTCACGGTTCCGGCGCTGCTCGGCGCCCAGGATGACGGCGCGGTGGACGAGGACGCCCTGTTCGGCGCGCCGGCCGGCGACGACGGCGAGGTGAATGAGGATGACCTGTTCGGCGGAGGATCGGGCAGCGAGGACGACCTGTTCGGCAGCGACGACATGATCGAGGAGCTGCCCGAACCCGGCGAGGGTTCGGAAGACGGAACCAGCGACGCCTACACCGAATTCCTGGTCAGCGATCAGGTGATCATCGGCGGCAGCCTGCGATCGTCCCTGTCCACCAACTGGAGCTGGGCCAACGCCTGGGACGGGAACTTCGACGTATCCGACGGCAGCGAACAGCTCGGGGTGAGCCTCTCGGGATCAGTGTATATCAACGCCCGGCCTTCCAGCGATCTTCGGATTCTCATGCGGGCGAATACCGCCTATCCCTTCGAGGACAACTCGGAAATCTTCGAATTCTACTCCGATGTGAACTGGAACAATCGGCTGTTTTTCCGCTTCGGCAAGCAGACGGTGAACTGGGGCGTGGGCTACTTCTTCAGCCCCGCCGACTTCATTTCTCTCACGCCCATTGACGTGGACGATCCCGAAGCCGAGCGCGAGGGACCGGTGGCCATCAAGGTATCGCTGCCGGTGGGGCTCAACGAGTTCGACGCCTATGTCATCGGCGACGAAACGGTTCGCAAATTGAACGATCTGGGTTTCGCCGGCCGGGCCACCTTTTTCCTGCCCCCGGTGGAAGTGGCCATCGGCGCGGGATACCAGGAGGATCGGCCCTTCCGTCTGATGAGCACTGTCCGGTTCCCCTGGCGGGACTGGAACTTTTTCGCCGAGGGGCGGCTGAGTTTCGGCCGGCAGGGTAAGGTCATTACGGATGCTGGTCTCTTCGATGTAAATGGAGATCCCCAAGTGGGTTCTGGTCCAGAATATACCGCAGATAGCGATCTATACTTTTCCGGAACCGCCGGTTTTTTGTATCTGAAGTCAGATCTTTTCGAAACTTCCCTGGATCTGAATCTCATCGGTCAATACTTTTATCAAGGCGAAGGATATGCTGATAACAGTATTTACAGCAATCCATTCTTTACTTTGGCAGCGTTGTATGGCCTTGAAACCGGTGAAATTGACACAGAGCTAATTCAGAATTTAGGTCGTCACTATACTGTCCTAAGCTTTGGGCTAAGCCAGATCTTCACTGATGATCTTAGTTTCTCGACGCTATGGCAGGCGAGCTGGACAGACCTCAGCGGTTTTATCAGCCCCAGTATCAGCTATCGTTTCTTTGACGGAATGTCCATTAGTGCGGGTCTGCTGGCAGCATACGGTGATGATAATACCGAATATGGTGCTATCGGGCTTAAAAACACCTTCGGTGATTTGCAGGCAAGCCTGACTCTCAATCTGGGCGGCGGCCGCTTCTAAGTTCAATCCCTGTACTCAGGATTTTCACCCGGTCCGATATGGACCGGGTTTTTTATTGTTGCACGCCGGCTTATTCCATAGACTGTATGCATGTATTCGATTCGGGGACTGCGGGTAGACAGCGGACAGCAACATGATAATCTCACCCTGATTCACCGATTCGACCTGGATCTGCAGCCCGGAGAGATTCACGGCCTCATCGGCGAAAGCGGCAGCGGAAAAACCCTGGCAAGCATGTCTTTCGCCAGGCTGTACCCGGAGCTCGGCCTTGCCTGCCATGCGGATACCTGGCGATTCGCCGATGCCGATCTCGAGTTGGATCTGATTGGCGCCAGCCCCGCCGATATCGGGCGGCTTCGCCGCGGCCCGGTGGCCTACGTGCTGCAGAACTCCCTGGACAACCTGAATCCCTGGCTGACCGTGGGCAGTCACTTCGAGGATCTGCTGGCCATGTATGGTAATTCCGACGCAACCTCGGCCCGTGAACAGGCCTGCTCCCTCCTCGATGAGCTGAATCTGGAGAACCCCAGACGCCTGCTCGACCGCTATCCCCGGGAACTCAGCGGAGGCATGAGCCAGCGGGTGCAGATCGCCCTTGCGCTGGCCGGCAAACCCCGGCTTCTGATCGCCGACGAGCCGGGGTCGGGACTTGATGCTTTCAGCCGTTCGCAGCTGGTTGACCTTCTTCGACGGCTTTCCCAGGATCGGGGAATGGCGATGCTGGTGATAACCCACAGCATCTCCATGGCCGCCGACCTCTGTTCCCGAATCAGCATCATGTACGGCGGCTACGTTGTCGAACAAGGGCCTACACGGCCCATCCTCGCCCATCCGGTGCATCCATATACCCGGGCGCTGATCAGAGCCCTGCCCGATGTGACCGGGGGCGGATTGCCGGAGTATATCCCCGGGCGGCCGGCTGAACCGGCAATGCGCATCACCGGCTGCCCCTTCCACCCCCGTTGTCCGCGGGCAGTGGGGGAATGCGGCGAGCGCATGCCCGAACTCCGAATATACGGGGAAATCTCATATCGCTGCCATCATCCCCTGGAAAACGGAGGCGGGAATGGCTGATGGAAATCGGGTTCTATTCCGTGCCGAAGGGATTAGCCGCAGCTATCCCCTTCCCGAATCCTTCACAGATGAAGTCCGGCGGGTTAGGGCGGTAGACCGGGTAAGCTTCAGTCTGCATGAAGGCGAAATCCTGGGCATCGCCGGACCTTCCGGATGCGGGAAATCGACGCTGCTGCGCCTCTGCGGCATGCTGGAGCGGGCGGACAGCGGTGCGCTGTATCTGGAGGAGCGGCGCATTGATGAACTGCCGCCGCCCCGTCTGCGGCGCATGTTTGCAGCCCGTCAGATGGTCTTCCAGAACCCCTACGCCGCGCTGAATCCCCGGCGTCGGGTCGGTTTTTCTCTGGCCGAACCGCTGATTCAGCTGACCCGCGACGACGCGATCCGGCGCCGTCAGAGAACCGAAGCCATCCTGGAGGATTACGGCATCGATCCCGGGGCATCCCGACGGATGCCGCGGATATTCAGCGGAGGCCAGCGGCAGCGAATGGCACTGGCCCGGGCGATGATCAGCGGACCCGGCATGTTGTTTGCCGACGAGCCCCTGTCCTCTCTGGATGTCTCGATCCAGGCCCGCTTTATTTCCCTGTTTCATCGGGTAGCCCGGGAAAGCGGCGTGGCGGTTATTCTGGTGAGTCACGACCTGGCGGTGCTTCGGGTCCTTGCCGACCGCATCATCCTGATGGATCAGGGGCGAATTATTGAGAACCGCAACGCAGGGGATTTCTTCGACGGACCGGACAGCCGGCTCGGCCGGGATTTTCTGGAAAGCAGCAGGGGCCGTGTGCAATGGGGCGAACGATGAAAGTCGTCCAGATGCCGCGAATACTGCGACGCACCCTTCTCGAACTGCTCCGGGGGCTGTTAAGGATGCTGGTGTTCCTGAGCCTGGCCTACCTGGTTCTGGAGCTCTTTTCCCCGGGGTATCAAAGCGAGTTCCACCCCTTTTACCGGTTTTTCCTTTTTATCCGCGATATCGCGACCTTCAGGCTGGGTGAGAACGCCGATGGAGTTCCGTTGGCCTTTTTCATGAGCCGGGGAATTACCCGTTCCCTGCTGGTTTTTGTTCCCTCGATATTCGCCGCATCTCTGATCTCATACGCCTTGGTCCGCCGCGATTGCATCAGCAATCCCAGCCGGCTTCACCGGATCCTCCACGGAGCCAACGGCGTTACCAGCGCGATTCCGGTGTACTGGCTCGCACTGCTGTTTTTCCTGCTAAGCACCCGTATTTCCTGGCTCCCCCTGGGGGGCGTTACCGACGTGAATCACAGCGACCTGACAGCCCCGGGTAAGCTCCTCGATTATGCCAGGCACCTGATCCTCCCCTGGGCGTCGCTGTTCACGTTCTCGACCTTCGCCATCACCGGAGCCCTGGAGCGGCGAATGGACGGCATTATGGGCTCACGGTTTGTGCTCCTGGCCCGCACCCAGGGCTATTCCGGCCGGCGCTTGTTCCGGACCCACTTGCGTCCGTCGCTGATCAGCGAGCTGTTCCTCCAGCTTTCCGCCCAGATGCCGGTGTTCATAACCATACTCATATTTACCGAACTGGTGTTCCGCTACACCGGCCTGGGATATTACCTTCTCTATCCCTATAAGTTCAGCTGGGGGGGGATCGACGGCATCGCCGAAAGCCAATCTGCCCTGGTGTACCTGGGGATCATCGCGGTACTGTTCCAGGTTGCGGCCTCAACGGCGGCTGCATGGCTTTCGCCGTTTCACGCCGGAGACGAACGGGAGGGCGGGGAGATGCGGGAGCGAAGCAGCACCCCGCGATCCTCATCGGGCCGATTTGCGATCCCCCTGGCATGGATTGGGGGAACACTGCTTTGTGTCGGTCTGTATTCGCTCCTCGGCGGAACCGGCCAAACATGGCCCGCCGATGCCGTATCTCCGCATCAAATGGACAGCATGACATCGATCATGAGTGGGTATCGGTGGCTGGGCTTTTTACCGGCAGTCCTGCTGGCGGGGCTAGTGATATATGAACTCTTTACCTCGAAATTGGTTTCTTTCCGCGGATTCCAAAGGGTAAACAACCGGCTGAACCGGGGCGGAGAACGGCGGCAGGACCGGAATTATCTTCTGATCTTCGCGCTGGCCCTTCCACTGGTATTAATTATCGGAGCCTGGCTGATACCCCGGGATCCCGTTCGGATTCCCCGCTTTATCAGCAGTAATCCCCGGGGAGTGCCCATCGGGGAAGCCATGGCCTACTACCTGCAGCAGGCGCTGGTGGCCGGCCGTTTCGCCCTGGTCCCCCTCAGTTCAGCCCTGGCAGGGCTCCTGGCTGCCGTCACCCTTTCGGTGCTGATCGTCATGTACCGCATGAGCTTTATCCGCCGGCTCATCTACCAGCTTGAACTGTTTCCGTCGATTCTGTTGCTTTTGATGTTGCTGATGCTTATTCCCGGAGGATTGCTGCCTCTTTGGTTGAGCATCGCCCTGATTTGCATGGTCCGGGCATTCAGGGGAATCCACGGCAGGCTCCTGGAAATCAGGGATGACGATTATATCCGCTACAGCCGGAGCATCGGGAGCAGTCCGACGGAAATCATCCGGCGTCATGTAATTCCGGTGCTGTGGCCCGAACTTCGCCGGCAGATTCCGGCGGTTTGTGCCGATGCTCTGCTCCTTGAAGCGAATTTCGTCTATCTCGGCCGTATATACCGAATTTCTGAGGGGTCTCCGGCCTTCCTCGAAGCCATGCCGATTCAGGGCTGGGGCAGCCTTCTGAGCGATGCCACCAGACTGTTTATCCGGGGCTACTACCTGCCGGTGCTCTTTCCAGCGCTTTTTATGCTGGCAGCGGTTCTCGGATTTCGCTTTGCCGAGCGGAGGCTGTCCAGATGAAGCGACGGAATTCCTGCGGCGGCCTGCGCCGCTGCCTGCTGCTGAGCATACTCCTCGTCCTTTCACTGCCTTTGTCAGCCCGGGGAAGTGGGGAGAACAATACGACGTTGCGCTCCCGCGACGCCGAAATCGGCAGCAGATATTCCATCACCTGGACCACCGCCGGCGGGGGTAATCTAATCGGGGCCGACTGGCGTCAGGAACCCGGCGGGGATTATTCTCTGATAATCGCTGACATATTCCCGGATGGGTCTCCGCGGCAGCGGACCGCGGCCATCCTGTCCGGAACGTTGAACGGGGAGGCAGTCGAACCGGGAAAGAGCATCATTATCTTCGCCGGTGCTGACTCGGGAGACGCAGGCTGGATACTGATGCAGAATCGGCAGGGAAATCGCGCTGAACTGCATCTTATTCCGCTTCCCACATCGGAGCTGGTCTCGCGGGGAGCTGGATCTCCGCTGCCCCGGATCAACGCCGGGACGGAAGCTCTGAGCGTACCG
>CAWZYW010000164.1:0-5899 GCA_963966255.1 uncultured Salinispira sp.
ATGTAATTGCTGGGATCCCGGCTCAAGGCGACCACTTCGCCGCTGCGGCCCAGGTTGAGATTTACATCAAGGGTGAATCGGTAGATCAGGCGGCCGTCCTGATAGTCCACTGAGAAGTCCCGGGCTATCCCCGGATCCACCGGACCCCGGCTGTCCTCGATGGTCATGAAGTAACCCACGTCCGCCAGGTGCACGAAGGCGTTTTCGTAGATATCCTCGGCTTCCCGGCCGGTGAAGCGCCGATCCCGATTGGTGTCGAAGTCCGCCAGATAACCGGAACTGTACCACTCGTCGAATTCCCAGCGAACTTCGATGGAGCGAAGGACGCCGTTCTCGATCCGGGGAGTCAGGTACACGTCGATCCAGATATGCGGATGGGCCGAAAGCTCAGGGGCCATCCCGGAAAAGAAAGCCGGCATGAAGAGTGACAGTGCGAGGATCAGGAGATAACGGCGAAATGCTGCCAGTGTGGGAACGCGTTTTATCATCAGCTAAAACATAGCAACTGCCGGCGCCGCGGACAATCCCGATGACGATTATTTGTCACTTGTTGCGATGGTAAATCGTTGATAAGGTATGGAATCGTTTCCACAAGGAGTGAATCGAATATGTCGAATACCTGCCAGCCTGTATCCCGGGTAAGCCGCGGACTGCTGCCAATCCTCATCGCCCTGGCGAGTGCCGCCGCCCTGTCTCTCGGATGTACTTCGGAACTGCCTCCCCCTCCTCCTGGCAGCCGTCCGGCAGATGAGATCGTCGAAAAGCGGCTCGACCCGTCATGGATTCAGGAAGGATTTATCTATGAGCTATTCGTCCGGGATTTTACCCCGGAGGGCACCTTCCAGGCGATCATCCCCCGACTGGATGAAATTCAAGAGCTCGGCGTGGAAACGATCTGGCTCATGCCCATCCACCCCATCGGGGAGATCGAACGCAAGGGCAGCCTGGGTTCGCCGTATTCAATCACTGATTACTACGATGTGCATCCCGACTATGGTTCCCTGGAGGATTTTCAGGATCTGGTCGACGCCGTCCACTCCCGGGGCATGCACATCATCATCGATCTGGTGGTCAACCACACCGCCTGGGATCATCCCTGGATCGAAGAACACCCCGAATGGTACAGCAGGGACGACGAGGGCAATATGATGCCTCCGGTGCCCGACTGGTCGGATGTGGCGGATCTGAACTTTGATGATGAGGGGCTCCGCGAAGAACTCATCGATATGATGAGTTATTGGGTGCGGGACTTCGATATCGACGGCTACCGGGTTGATACCGCCTCCATGATTCCCGGGGATTTCTGGGAAGAGAGCATACCCCGGGTGCGGGAGATCAAACCGGTGTTCTTTTTGGGAGAAACCGGCGACGCGGGCCTGGGGGAAGCGGGCTATCAGATGATCTACGCCTGGTCGGCATACGGCAACCTGAAGGATACCTGGCGGGGCTCCGGCGGCAGCGCCTTTGTCGCGAGCGTGGAGAGCGCCGAAAAGCAGATCGGCGAATCCGCCTATATGCGCTTCATCACCAATCATGACGAGACCGCATGGGATGCCCCGCCGACGCAACTGTTCGGCGGCCAGGACGGCGCCCGGGCTGCCGCGGTCGCCCATCTGTTTATGCCCGGCGTTCCCCTGCTCTACAACGGCCAGGAAATCGGCAACGAAGACAGTTGGGCGTTTTTCGAAAAGTGGAACTACGACTGGAGCCTGAATCCGCAGATTCGCGATTTCTACGTCCGCCTGGGTTCTATCTGGCAGCAAAGCGAAGCGCTGCGGTTCGGGGATATGCGCAGAATCCGCCAGGACAACGGCGCGGCGATTATCTCCTATGTGAGGCGCAGCCGGAATGAGCGGATCGCGGTGATCATCAATAAAACTGATGAGCCCCAGTCGCTCACATTACCGGAAGAATATGCCGGGGAATTCGAAGAACTGTTCAGCGGCCGGCGCATCGACACCTCCGGCGAACTGTCCCTCGAAGCCTTCGGCTACCGGGTCTTCCGACTGGACTGAGATTTTAAAGCGATAAGCCGGGGCGAATCAGTCCGGAAAATCGAGGATGAACTCCGAACCGCCGGTCATTGAGAAACGGAGCCGGGCGGAATATTGAGCGGTCAGGCTGCGGACCAGTTCCAGACCGAAGCCCCCGCTCCGGTACGCGGATTCCTCGCCGTCGATTGACGATTCAGTTTCACCGGTCGCATCGGCGATGCCCACCCCGTTGTCTGCGATCCTCAGGGAAAAACCCTCGGCGGCGGTCCGCAATTCGACCTCGATCTTTCCGGCCCGCTCTCCGGGGAACGCGTACTTCACCGCATTGGTAATCAGCTCATTCACGATTATCCCGATGGCGAACACCTTGTTCGGATCGACCTCCAGGGGATGCAGAAGCGCCTCGATTTGTATCCGGGGCGGCAGGGAATTGCGTATTTCCGTTATCAGGGCTTCGAGGTATTCTCCCAGATCAGCCTGCTCGATATTGCTGCCCTGGTAGAGCTGCTGATACAGGATGAGCATGGTATCGATGCGGCCCTGGGCTTCGGAAAGTGCTTTTTTGGCTTCCGGATTGTCCAGCTCATCCGACTGGAGCGAGAGCATGCTCCGGATATTGAACATGTTATTCTTGATCCGGTGATGAACTTCCTTGAGCAACAGCTCCTTCTCTCTGAGCAGCTTGCGAATTTTCGCATCGGCCTGTTTCCTCATGATAATTTCGAATGCCATATCGGCGAAATGCTGCACGATGCTCATGTCTTCGGTGCTGTACAATTCGGGTTTATTTCCCACCCCCAGGATCGCCACGACTTTCCCGCTTCGGATTACCGGAACCACGAGTTCCCGGGTCAGCGGCGTATGCCCATCGGGAAGCCGACCATCCCGATTCAGGGCAGCATAATCGTTGTGAATCACCGGCTCCCGGGTTTTAAGCGGTTCCACCCAGATACCCCCCTGGTCGATGGGATAGTGTTTGCCGCTGGCTTCCATATCGCACATCGCCTGTATGGTATTGGTGGACCAGGTCTGCAGATCGATGGTCTCCTCATCCTCATCCACTGAATGGAAAAACCCGATGCAGCTGCCGGTAAGCTTTTCCGCCTCATCGAGGAAGCGGGTCATGATCTCCCTGCTGTCATGCTCCTCAGCGTAGTCGAGAATATTCAGCCAGGCCTCGGTCAGCTGCTGTCGGATTTTCAGGCTGCTCATATCGAGGAAGGCCCCGACCAGGCCATTGGGTGTTCCGTCCTCATTATCCACCCGGTTGGTCCGTACGTATACCTGCCGCGTAATCCCGTCGGTCCGGCGGGCCAGCAGTTCGCCCTCCCAGCGGCCGTCGGCGATGCTCTTGCTCATCGCCTCGGCTGCGCCGTCGACGTCCGCCCAGAATTCGTTGGCGTTGCGGCCGATGACTTCAGATTCATCTGCGAAGCCCCATAAATCGATAAAGCTTTTATTGACGTAAGTCAGGATCCCGTCCATATCGGCAAGGGCGATGGCGTTAATGGAGCCGGCCACCGCACTGTATACCCTCCGGTACTCCTCCCGGGAGCGGATATTCTCGGTTTGAGCCTGGAACAGGCGGAAGGCCATGCGCATGGTGGCGAAGATGGCCGCAGGAGCGCTCCCCTTGAGCATGTAGCCGAAGGAGCTGACGGTTTCGGCACGGGACGCGAAATCCGCTTCGGTGTGGGATGTGAGAAATAGCAGGGGGACCTGTTTCATGTTCAGGATGCGCCGGGCGCATTCGATACCGTCCATCCCCGGACCCAGATCTATGTCCATCAGCACCATGTCGAAGGAGTCTTCATCCGGATCTTCATCGGCCAGGAGAATCAGGGCTTCATCGGCGCTGGCGGCGATGCGGGTCCGATAGCCCCCGGCTTCGAGCATTTTCCGTTCACTGATGGCAATGAGTGGTTCATCTTCAACCAGCAGAATGCGATTCATCCGGGTTTCGGCAGTCATGCTTTCGAAACTCCTATGGTCGGTCAGACTCCCCTGCTGCTGATAAACGCCTTGAGCTCATCGCTTCGGGTGAACGCCATGGCGGCGCAGGCGCTGACCACCGGCGCAATCAAATCCAGGGGCAGGGCGTCCAGGAAGTCCTCTGGGCTTCGCTCGCCTTTGAACATCTCGGCCAGGGGCGTGAGGTACTTTTTCATGTGAGATGTGCCGATGTGCATATAAATGAATTTCGCCAGGGGGCTGCGGTTCAGGTCGAAGCTGCTGTCCTCCCGTCGGCCGTACGCCAATAGCCGGAAGACCGTCGAGGTAATCGAGGCTCCTTCCAGGACCTGCAACTGGGGGAGCATGCTTTCGAATTTCTCAAGGCTCTGAGCATCGGAGATATCCCCCATCAGCAAGGCGATGGGAACGTCTCCTCCGGAAATCTCAGCGATCGCCTCCAGAATCCCGGTGGTGAGCAACTTGATTCCAAGATAGTCACGGGCGGCCATGATATTGCGCTTGGCCCGGATGTTCAGGGAATCGAGCTCGGCCTTTCCGGGCACGCCATGGTAGTCCGAGAATATCAGCGCGGGATCGAGGAAATTCATAAAGCCCTCCATCTTCTGAAGGGCGATCCGGTAGTTCTTAACGGTGTAAAGGCCGGTGGTCCGAAGCGACGGATTGGTTTCCGGCAGAAGCTTCCAGGTATTATCCAGGAAGGCCGCCACATCCTCCTCGGCGAAATTCTCCACGTCGGTGTTGGCAAAGAGCACGGCGGATTGAACGATGGCGGTGATTATTTCGTCTCCGAGGCCTACTCCGTATTTCCGATTTATTCTTCGCAGCCGCTCGGCCAGGGCCTCCGGAGGAGTCTGGCCCAGTTTGTTGGCCGGTCTGAACGGGATGGTGGCTTCGATATAGGCGATTACCTCGAGAAGGGAAGGATGATCCATGCTGTGCTGAAATTCATGGATAAACACCAGGGTGGAGAGGAATTCATTCATGCCGCCGAACGCCGGCAGTTCGTCCCCGGGCTGAAACCCGAAAACTCCCAGGGCTCCCCGCACGCAGACGATTTCGGGGTCCAGGTCGTCCCGGATGAATACCTTGCGATCCTGGATGTATATGTAGCGCTCAAGAAC
Organism: uncultured Salinispira sp.; assembly: GCA_963966255.1. Lineage (GTDB taxonomy): Bacteria > Spirochaetota > Spirochaetia > DSM-27196 > Salinispiraceae > Salinispira. Next base: position 5,090 of record CAWZYW010000164.1, read on the forward strand.
GGCTTCGATCTCCGGGATAAAGCCTTCATCGATGGTGAAATAAACGATGTCGTGAAAGATCGCCGCCATGGTCTGCAGCGGTTTGCCGCTGCGCACCAGATTGAATATATGCTCCGCGGTATGAAAGCTCCTGGCTTGGGTGGACATGGCTTTGTTGACCATAATGCCGATGCGTTCCACATCCCGCAAGGGCATGGGAATACCCAGCTCGTCGACCGCGGATTTCAAAAGCAGTATTGTCTTTAATAGTGTTCCTGCCACGAGTATCCTGCCTGCTAACAGTGTATGGCCCCACGGTCATTTTTGCCAGTGTTCTTCCGCTTTTGGACCTGCGGAATCCCGGTCCCCCGGGGCCTGATCAGCGGGACAGCGCTTTTTCCAATTGATGTTCGATCCCGGTCAGCAAGGTCCTGCGTTCCTGAATTTGCGGCATCATCCCGCTGCTGCGCTCCCGGCGGGACGTCTCGGGAGCGTATGCCGCCAGGGCTGAGAACATCGCCTCGGCATTGGCGAGGATCTTGATCTGGGATCGCAGGGCGGTCAGCTGGTGGCGCAGATCTCCTGCGGGTCCCCCGCTGAATTTCAGGGATGCGTCGAGCCACGACGCCGGGGAGGTCATTTTCCACCGCAGCATCGCCAGGGACTCCAGTTCTTCGAAGGGATCAGCAGGTTCCTTCTCCTCACCCGGGGGTATTGCCCATTCGAGCAGGAGCAGGGCCGCCGGATACAGGGCGATGGCATCGCTGTAGTATTTTTCCCGGACCCGGGTGACCAGCTCCCCGAGGAATTCTCCGGCGAGCCGGGCGGAAC
>CAWZYW010000165.1:0-5887 GCA_963966255.1 uncultured Salinispira sp.
GTGGCAAGGCCTGTTTCGGTTTTTCCTCACCGGTGACGATTTTCCAGGGGTCCTCGAAATCGTCGGCCGCTACTGCAGCGATGAACTTGGCCGCATCGAGGACCGATCCTCCGCCCACGGCGAGGATAAAACCGCAGTGCTCCTCCTGCGCTGCGGAGACCGCCCGCAAACAGGTCTGATACTGGGGATTTGCTTCGATGCCTCCGAATTCGACGAGATTCCAGCCATCAAGGGCGGACATCACCTGATCATACACCCCGTTCCGCTTGATCGATCCGCCTCCGTACAGCAGCAGTACTTTGCTGTTTTTGCTGAGGTTATCAGCAAGCAGCGAGGGCAGCTTCGCGATGCTGCCCTTACCGAATTCTATGCGAACGGGATTATGATAGCTGAAATTATTCATCGGTTCTCCTGGCTCGAAATGCGAAAGCGGTCGGTCGACCATTACAGCATACGATGAGAAAATCGATCTGTCCACGTCGCCACTGGTACCCCGCTGACCGGAAATTCCCGGGGGAGCGGTGATTTTTTTTCGCCGACCAGCTAAGCTGGTTACATGAGCGATACCATACACAGCGAAGCAAGTCATAATCTGGGAAGGCAGGAATTCGGCTCCGCAGAAAATGCCGGCAGTTTCCCGAGCCGGCAAGAGGCCGTCGGCCTGATGACCGATTGGGTGAAGAACCCGCGGCTCCAACTGCATATGCTGCAGGTGGGAGCGGTGCTGAGAGCCTGGGCGAAAGATCGGCTGCAACTCAGCGAAGCGGAACAGGAAAAATGGGAAGTCGCCGGAATTCTCCATGACGCCGACTGGGATCAGTGGCCCGATGAGCATTGTCGGCGGATCATCGAGCATCTTGAGCCCGATACGGATCCTCAGCTGCTTCACGCCATCGCCTCCCACTCCCCGAAATTCTTCGGGGTGGAGCCGGCAAGCGAACTGGATCACATGCTGTACGCCTTTGATGAACTGAGCGGATTTATTCACGCGGTGAGCCTGGTGCGCCCCGACGGATACGAGGGAATGAAGGTCAAATCCGTGAAAAAGAAAATGAAGGAAAAAAGCTTCGCCGCCCAGGTGGACCGGGAGGACATCGCCGACGCCGCATCCCGGATCGGTCCCGAACTCGATGAACTGATTCAGTTTGTCATCGACCATCAGGCGGCGGTGAAGCTGGAATAAGCGGGTATTACGGTTCAGCCGGGTAACCGTTGATCCTCATGAGAATCGCCTCAATTTCCTCTGCCGGTCCCGGCAGCCTCACCTCCGATTCCAGACCGAACTCATAGCGGAGCTGTTCGCCGGGCTCCGGCGCGGGTACGCAAACTGCGCGAATCAGCGGTCGAATGAAGATCGCCGGGGCGCGGCGCTGGACCAGCAGATAGTCAAAACGGATATCCCGATAGCGGACCGGACCGGAATTGCTCACCTGGAGCTCCAATATCGGTCCCGAATCAGTTTCAAAAATCGCCGCCTGGGCAGAAATGCCCTGGGGAAAATCCTGACTGCGCTGCATAAATAAGTCGCAGGAAAACAGAACCGCGCACAACGCAGCCCCCGCCAGGAATAGCAGACCGGTTCTTATATATACCCTCATATGCTTCTTACCCATCCGACTGGACAGCTGCTTCGGGCCCGGGTATTGTGGGTATACTGATTAATCGAACTTGACGCTATATATGGTTTTTGTTATATATATACCTATCAGATAGCGGTATTCAGGAGAGAGCATGAGCGACAGCGTAGAAAAGGTCATTATCATCGGAAGCGGTCCGGCGGGGCACACCGCGGCGATTTATGCCGCCCGTGCGAATCTCAACCCCCTTATGTTCGAGGGATTCATGGCCGGTGGGGTGGCCGCCGGCGGTCAGCTGACCACCACCACCGAGGTGGAAAACTTCCCCGGTTTTCCCGACGGAGTTTCCGGTCCTGAGCTCATGGATCAGATGCGGGCCCAGAGCGTAAAATACGGCACCCGGATTATCACCGAAACCGTAGACAGCGTCGACCTGAATGCGAATCCGAAGAAGGTCACCGTGGGAAGCGGAGAGAAGGCGGCGGAATATCTTGCAGAGACCATCATCCTGGCCACCGGCGCTACGGCCAAACGGCTGCATATCCAGGGCGAGGATCTGCTCTGGCAGAAGGGCATCTCCGCCTGCGCCGTCTGCGACGGCGCCCTGCCCTTGTTCCGCGACCAGCCCCTGGTAGTCATCGGCGGCGGGGACTCGGCCTGCGAGGAAGCCAGCTATCTGGCCAAATTCGGCAGCACCGTACACATGCTGGTCCGTCGGGACGTGCTGCGGGCCAGCAAGGCCATGCAGAAACGGGTGCTCAACAACGATAAAATCGAGATTCACTGGAATACCAATGCCCTTGAAGCTCTGGAAGGCGAAAAGAACGCCTTCGGACAGGCCTTCCTCAACGGCGTGAAAATCGTAAACAACAAAAGCGGCGAGGAATCAGTGATCCCCGCTAAGGGACTGTTCTACGCCATCGGCCACACCCCCAATACCGCCTTCCTTGAAGGGCAGTTGCCCACCGACGAAGCGGGCTACCTCATCGCAAAGCCCGACTCGACGGCCACCGATATCGACGGGGTCTTCGCCTGCGGCGACGTGAAGGACAAGGTGTACCGGCAGGCAGTTACCGCCGCCGGCTCAGGCTGCATGGCCGCGCTGGAAGCCGAACGCTACCTGGCGGATCGGGAATAGCCGGGGATTGCCTCGGCTATTCACCATGAAAAAGCTGCCGGTTGACGATATCAATGATGCGCTGGATATCGCCTTGTTCATTCATCCGGAGCAGGCTCTCACTGAGCCGGGGGACAAGATCAGCGTGGCTTCTATGCAAGTAGTGATATAAGTCAATGCTGAATAGCGGCAGCTCCGTAAGGGTGGCATTTATATTGCCGAGGCGCATTAATTCGTAGAGGGTGTTGTATCGTTCCAGTATCGCGGCATCTATCTCCCCCTTATCGAGGAGGGAGATAACCTCCGCTGTGCTGTCTGCGATCACCTGATTATATCCTTTGGTATTTTCGATGGTTATCCGGCTATTGGCTACCAACCCGATTTGTTCGGATCCGAGATCGGAAAGACTCATCACCGGCCGATGGTCATCGCGGGTGACGATCAGGAAATCAAGACTGTGAACTATAGCAGGCACCTGAATTATATTCGAATATGAACTGACAACCCCGGGCACCCGGGCCATCTCCCCGTCGATCTCGCCGGCTTCGAGCCGGGGCAGGCTTTCCTCAGCGGGCAGAAGTTGGAATGTCACCGGGATGTTGATGGCGCTGTATGCTTCCAGGAGAATATTCCGTATCAGCAGGGAGGTATAGGTATCCTGTCCGTACGCGATGACCAGGGGTTCGGCAACCGGCATTTCGGCTCCCCGGGAATTCTCTTCAATCTCCGCTCCAGTTCCGGAGAAATCGCTCTCCGCAGTACAGGCTGTCAGGACTATAAGCGCCAATCCCAGAAATACGATTCTGAATGCAGTCTTTACCATTTCCCTCTACCTCATCCAGGTTGATAATCGCTGTATACCCTCGTCCAGCAGCTCCCGGGGACAGGCGAAATTGAGCCGGTAAAACCCGTCGGCTGATTCGGAAAACATATACCCGGGACTGAGCCATAATCCGGCTTCGTGCTTGATTTGCCGGAATGCGGCTTGGCCGCTGACGCCGCGGCGACGCTGGGCATCCCGCAGATCGAGCCAGTACAAATACGTGCCCTGGGGCAACGGAGACTCGCAGTCGCTGCCCAGGTTCCCGAAGATGAAATCCTTGAGATGATTCCGGTTGCTTTCGAGGAGCTTCAGGGTGGCATCGAGCCACTGGGCAGAACCGCGGTATGCGGCTTCCGCCGCCTCGAGAGCCAGGACGTTGGGCAGCTCGAGCCCGGCGGCGGCGAGTCCCCGCTCCATTTCACTCCGGATGCCCTGGTCCGGAATGATAAGCTGGGATGATAGCAGTCCCGGGATGTTGAAGGTTTTGCTGGGCGCCTGAATGGCCAGCGCCAGATCCGGCCGGCCGGCCTGAATCATCAGGGGAAGCAGGGCGGTGAAACTCGCTTCCGGATAGATGATATCCGCATGGATCTCGTCTGAAATAATCAATACATCATAACGGACACAGAGTTCCGCCAGTTGACGGAGTTCGTCCCGGCTCCATACCCGCCCAAGGGGGTTATGCGGGTTGCACAAAAGGAGTATGCGGTTATCCGCTTCGGACAGAAGATGCTCAAGGGCATCGAAATCGAAGGTATGCAGGCGCTGGCCGGTTTCGAATCGAAGTGGAGCCTCGACGATACGACGGCCCTTGTCCCGGGCTGCGGAGAAGAAAGGATAGTACACCGGCGACGGGATGATTATTCCCTGGCCCGGCTCGCTGAAGCGCTCGACGGCCAGGCGCAGGGCGGCCATCACCGACGGACTGTGAAGCAGCCACGAACGGGATATATCCCATCCCTGCCGAAGGCGCGCCCATTCGATAAACGCTTCGAAATAGGACTCGGGTGCGTAGCCGTAGCCGAAAAACGGATGCTCGAGGCGCCGGGTTATTGCGGAGATGATATTCGGAGCCACCGGCAGATCCATATCCGCAACCCACATGGGCAGCACATCTTCCCCGGACAAATCCCACTTCACCGAATTGCTGCCCCGCCTGATAAAATCCACCGCCATCGCCATCTCCGTCTTGACAGGATCCCGGGCGATATGCGATCTGCATTCCCATGGATATCGAACGCTATCGCCTCAGATCATCAATTATACAGGAAATCCGCAGCTTTTTTACCGCCCGGAGCTATCTGGAAGTGGATACTCCAATACTCGCACCGGCCTGCATTCCCGAATCGAGCATTCCGCTGTTTAAAACCGTCCAGCTCCACCCCTTTGAAGATCCCCGGGCCCTGCAGCTGCTGCCCTCGCCGGAATACTACATCAAGCAGCTGCTGGCCGCCGGCTGGGGGAGCATGTTCCAGCTTGCGAAAAGTTTCCGAAACGGGGAGAACGTGGGCCGTATCCACGCCGCCGAGTTTACCATGCTGGAATACTACGGGACGGGACTGGATTATCGGGACAGCATGGACCTCACCGAGGAACTTCTTATCCATCTTGCGCAGAGCTGCGACAGCCCGGTTGCGCCGGAGCCGGGACCCTTCGCCCGAATAAGCATGGCCGAAGCCTTCGAACGCTATGCGGAAATCGATCTCGAGGAATTGTGCGGGGATGACGGGGCGATTCCGGTCCGGGAGGACATTCACCGGGCCCGGAAAATACTCCGGTCACTGGGACTATCCTGGGATGAACGGGATAACTGGGAAATGCTGTTTAACCGGGTATTCCTGAACCTGGTGGAACCCAGGCTGGAGAGCCACGGACGGCCGTTATTTCTCACCGAATATCCGAAAAAGCTTCAGAGCCTGTCGGCGCCAATAGCTGACAGTCCGTGGTCCCAGCGATGGGAACTCTACTGGCAGGGCATCGAACTGGCGAATTGCTTCACAGAGGAAACGGATACTCGACGGCTGAGGGAGTTTTTCACCCATGAAATACGCGCCATGGCGCGTGAACAGGATGAAGCGATGCAGACCCTTGCAGATCCCTTGTTCCCGGAAAAGATCGCCGGCATTCCCGATTGCAGCGGCACCGCCATGGGTCTGGACCGGCTGATCATGATTCTCAGCGGTGCGGAACGCCTGTCAGAGGTAATGCTCTTCCCCCTCGGCTGATTTCGCGCCGGATGGAACAGTCTCAGGGTTACAGGGAGACCAGGCCGTCGTCTATGATTTTTTGCGCGTGCTCCAGGATGGAATCCCGAACCGGACGGTATTCCAGCCCCAGGATATTGCGTGAGCGGCTGGTATCCAGCTTCAC
>CAWZYW010000166.1:0-5862 GCA_963966255.1 uncultured Salinispira sp.
CGAGATCAGCCTCGGTCTCGTGGGCTCGGAGATGTGTATAAGAGACAGGAAAAATGCTACGCCCGTTCGCGAACGGCGACATTGATTTCGATTTTGCCGATATCCATATCCATAGGTACGATGAGCGCTTCCACTTTGTTATCGCTGATCTCCATGTCCCTTCCGGTCAGGATGGCAGGAGGAGTAAGGTCGAAACTGAATCCCAGATTGTGCAGCTTGGTCACCGCCTGTCCGGTGATCATGTTCGCCATCTCCGTGATGGTCGCCTTCGCCATGTCATTCATTTCATCGACGGCATCCATACCCATCGACTGAAGCATCACGTTGCAGATGCCCATTGCGGTTTCCCGGGACATATCGAACAGTACTCGACCTTCCACGTCACCGGCCAGGCCGACGATTGCGGCTACGCCGAGCACGGACATGCTGGTGGACTTCAGGTACAATTCCCCCCGCTTCACTTCTGTGCCCAGAACTTCGGTGAGTACGTTGTACGCGGATTCGACGAACGGATTAATGTATTCTACGCGCATAAATTCTGACTCCTAACTAATTTTTTCACGCTCTATGTTGCCTTGGTGCTCGGCGCTATTGCCTACGAAAATACCTGAAATTACCCTTTTCCACCGGTTCCCAGGGATGAACCGGGGGAATCACTTCATTGTGCCCCAAAATAACGATGCCGCCGGCCTTGATGCGTTCATCAAGTTCCTCCAGAATGCGCTCCGATTGGGCAAGCGGAAGATAAGACAGCAGGTCCCGGGCCACCATCAACTGGATCGGCGGCATGGCATGGGCGTTGGCCACATCGTGGTATTCGAAAAGGATCGCATCCTTGATTTCCTGGTTGAACGATAAACCGTTCGGCCCTTCCACCATGTATTCCCGGTAGATCTCGGGAACTTCCCGTTCGCTGAAGACCATATTGGGCGCTCCGGAGACCGCCAGGAGATCCTTGTCGCTGGCCCATATCTTGATTTGGGCTGCGGGGTATTTCTTTTTCAACAGTGCTGCCAGGGAATAGGTTTCATATCCCTTGCCGCAACCGGGATTCCAAATATGGAGTTGGGAGTCCACCTGGTCAGGCAGCGCCTGATAGAGGGCATCGAATAGATCGGATTCCCAGAGCCTGCTCGTGTAAGGGGAGATAAACCCCTCCATAAATTGGACGGCGTCGCTTTGATTTTCCAATTGCACCGTTGATCCGGATCGCATGCCCTTCCAGCTAGCAAAACGCTGGTCGAACCAGTCGCCGTTTATCGAACTCACGAAAAAGCCTTCGAAGGCTTCAAGGGTTTCGGTAATGAACTGTTTGTTCCTGGCGTCCTGATCGATGGCTTCGCCGGCCGCTTTTGTGGCTTTTTTCCCTTCGGCGGGTTTGTCCTTTTTCGCGGCAGGTTTTTCATCCACAACGGGCATATCCGGTGTCAGCTGACGATGATAGGCGGCGGCATCGGCATTTCGCTGTTCCTGCTCGGGTTTCTCATCCGGTTTGCCCAGGATCCTCTCCACATCGAGGATGATATACAGCCGGCCTTCGTTTTCAACGACGCCGCTGATGTACTTGATATTGATATCGCCAAAAATCGGATGCGGGGGCTGAATGCTGTCCGATGAAATTCCGACGACCTTGTCGATCTTGTCGACGATCACGCCGATCATGTTGCTCTCGAGACGGAGAATCAATCCGTTTTCCTCAGTGAACGTCTCATCCGCTTCATACGGGAGATTGAACATTTCCCTCAGATCGATGATCGAGATGATCTCGCCCCGCAGATTGTAGACGCCCCGGACAAACGGCGGGGTGTTGGGAACGTAGGTGAAATTTACGAATTTCGCGATTTCCTTCACCTTCATGATATCGATGCCGTAGTCCTTTCCGGCCAGGGTGAAGGTCACCATCTTGAAATCGATATTCTCTACTTTCGCCTCGACGGTATCGATGGCGCGCTTTCTCTTCCGCCTCGTAGCTCTGTTCGTCGCTTCCATCGTCGCTCCTTAGTTGCGGGGTTTTACTTCCCGCCTCTGACGGGCTTCCATCTCAATCTTTTGTCCAAGTTCGAGAAGCTGACTGACGTCGATGATCAGCGACACCGTACCGTCACCGGTAATATTCGCCCCGGCGATCCCCGGCGCATTGGTGTAATGATCCCTCAGGGGTTTGATGACCACGTCTTCTTCCCCGATGAGCTGATCTACGATGAGCCCCATCTTCTTATCCCCACTGCCGACAATAACCACGAAGTAATGTTCCTTGTTTTCCTCGGTGGGAATATTGAAGATCCGGTTCAAGCGCATGAGACTGACCACATCCTCCCTGACGTTGAATACTTCGTAGTTGTCTATCATGCGGATTTCTTCCGGTTTGATCCGATGGCTATCCAATACCGCGGTAATGGGAATTGCGTACATTTCCTTGCCGACCCGGACCAGAAGCCCCTGGATAATCGCCAGGGTGAGGGGGATCTTGATGGTGAATCGAGTGCCCTTGCCGGGAGCCGACCAGACGCTGACGTTTCCGTTGAGCTTTTCGATCTGTTTCTTTACCACATCGAGCCCCACGCCCCGGCCGCTGATATTGGTGATCTGCTGGGCCGTGGAGAAACCAGGTTCGAAAATCAGATTATAGGCTTCAATATCGGTAAGCACCTTGCTGGGATGGATAACGCCTCGATCGATTGCTTTTTTCTTTACCTTGTTTACGTCAATGCCCTTACCGTCATCGAAAATTTCGATGAGGATCATATTGCCTTCATTGCTGGCTTTTAAATTGATGGTCCCTTCGACCGCTTTGCCCGCTTTCTTTCGCTCCTCGGGAGATTCAATCCCGTGGTCCAGCGAGTTCCTGACGCAGTGGATCAGCGGGTCGAGAAGGTCTTCGATTACCGACTTGTCGAGCTCAGTATCCTCACCCTCGATCATCAGATTGACCTTCTTATTGAGGGATTTGCTCAGGTCCCGGACCAGGCGTGGAAAGCGGGAGAAAATCTGGGAGATGGGAACCATGCGGATCCGCATAACTCCTTCCTGCAACTCGCTGGTAATTCGTCCCAGGTTCTGCGCGGTGTTGCGGAACTTCGCGATGGAAGCCTTGATCGACGCATGAAATCCGTCGTGGAAGGTGCTGAGCTGGCCGAACTCATCGAGCATCTTCCGCTTTATATCCTTCACGCTGGCACCCTTCTGGATTTCCTCCAGATACTCGGGCAGAGCGTCAAAAAGGTCCTTGATCAGGCTGCGATACTGATTCTGCACATGCTGCAGTTCGGTAAGATTTTCCGTAAACTGATTCGATACCTGATTGAACGTCGCCTTATTGATCACCGTTTCGCTGACCAGATTCAACAGATCGTCGATCCGCTTGCTCTCAACACGCAAAATTGAGCTGGAGGCGACCTTTTTCTGCTCCACGTTTTTTTTGGGCGCCGCGCTCTGTCCTGGAATGCTCGCCTTCACCGCGTCGATGGCTTCCTGTATTTCCCCGTCGTGATCCGAATCATCCTCGGGATCGGACGCAGTCGCCGCCAGGGGCTGCGAGGAAGGCGCAGGAGCGGCTACTTCCTCGTATTCGTCATATTCCTCTTCGGTCTGTTCCTCAGATGATTCCTGGCGCTCTATGACCGGCTCGCTGCTCACTTTGGAGAGCTCCTGAACTTCGGAGGAAACCGTCACATCGCTGATATGCAGGGAAGGCTCGATTTTGTCCGCCGCTTCCTTGGTGGACAGATAATACACTACCGTGGGGTAGAAATTGTCTTCATACAGGGCCTCGAAATCCGGGCTGGTTTTCAATACCTTGCCAAGGGATTTCAAAGCGGCGAATACCTGGATACCGCCAACGGTGTTCATGGGGTTGTCGGGATTAAACTCGACGATAATCTGATATACCGTTTCGTCGTCCTCGGCGGCTTCCTGGAGCTCAAGGACATCGTATTCGGACAGGCTCTGGGTACTGCCAGACGAGGCCGGGACTGACGAAGGAGTTTTCTTCTCCGCCTTTGGCGGCTTTTTGGCTGTCTTGGCAGCCGCAGGTTTGGCACCTCCCAGATAGGAACGGAGGGCGTTCTCGGTCTGGCTGATATCCTCTTCGTATACCGATCCCTGGGAACGGGCTTCCAGCATCGCTTTTATAATATCGATCGAGTTCAGAAGGGTATCGGTAATTGTCTCGTCAATGGCGAGCTTGCCGCTCCGGATATCATCGAGAACGTCCTCGACGATGTGAGTGAATTCCGATAATTCGGTCATCTGCACCGTTGCCGACGCGCCCTTGAGAGTATGGGCCGCACGGAAAATCTCATCGATGGAATCTTCATTGCCCGGATCGTTCTCGAGAACGAGAATGTTCTGCTCGAGGAGTTCGAGCTGCATTTCCGCCTCTACGAAAAAGTCCTTCAGCAATTCTTCATTATTCGGATCAAGATAATCACTCATGGTTTAAATGATATACTATTGGATTGCTAAGTCAATACTGAATTCGAATTATTCAAATTCCCCAAAAAAAAGGCAGGGCTCTTCAGCCCTGCCTGTGTTTTATCCGTTCTCGCTTACTGCTCGTCGGCGTTTTCCCGGGTGCTGGGATCGTCGATCTTCTGGGATTCGAGGTAGCGGAGTACCTGGAGGTTGCCCAGACGCTGCAGTTCGGAGTTCCGGCGCGCTTGTTCGCGATCCTGGAGAATACCCCAAATCGCTTCGTCTTCAATATCGCGCTCGAGATCGAGAACTGCCTGGTCATAGACGATGCTCACGTCTTTGATGTAGGTGACCATGTCCCCGCCTTCCATGGCGGCATCCCGGTAAATCCGGAAACCCATGAGTTTGACCATGGGTGCCAGGTTGGGATACAGGGGGAAGGTCCGCAGTTCGCGGTTCCGTACTTCTTCGATGTAGGCCGGGTTGTTCCAGGTCATGGTGCGCCAGCCGTCGAAGTTCATGTAGCCGAGGAAATATTCCCGTTCGCGGTTTTCATGATCCTTGAAGATCACGCTGATACCGTGGGGGAAGTTAAGACCGTGAACATTCACGGAGATGCTCTTGATCACCGCGACATTCTTGATTACGCCGTATCCGTCGAACTGCTCGCCACGACCTTCGTTCTCGGGATCGATGGTGAGGGTTCCGTCGGCATTGGCGGTCTTAACATCAGAGTATGCGGGGATTTCAAACGGAGGCTGTACCAGAGCCCAGGCATTAAAGGGCTCGACCGGAAAGCGTACCCGAACGCCCAGGGCGGTTTCGCCGGGATAGCGGCGGGCGGTGTCCCGGATCGGGGCAGCGGCGGTATACGAATCGCTCTGGTTTTGCACCGAACGGGCGGAAGAGTTCAGCATAACTTCCCAGTTCTCAATGAACAGCGAAGTTTTCATCTGAGCTTTTTCCTCGTCAGTGAAACTGGACCCTGCAGCCACGCTGAAGTCGACCAGCGTCGCTTCGTTCTCGGTGGGACTATCCGCAGGATAATCCGCAGTCAGGGTGTTGAAATCGATGAGAGTTGCCTCCTCGGCAAACACTGCGGTGCTCGCGATTATGGCTACTACGATAAGAATGAAGAACCTTTTCATCCTGCGCTCCTTTACATTCAAGCCTGTTTGATGTACTCGCACTTCAAATTATAGCTAGTCAGTTTCCTTTGTCAAATAATTTTCGGCAATTAGCCACAATACTCAAATATTGACAGGATTTTGATTTAGTTGGCGGACAGATCAGCTTCGAAAGGCGTCTGAAAGGGCACCTGACCGTCGATGAGCAGCCTGATTTCCCTGAGGGTGGGAAAATTGGACCTGACGGTCTTCGCAAGGATGTCCAGCGATTCGGTGACGCTCAATTCCCGGTCGCGGATCCGCTCCATTGCTTCCCGTTCGA
>CAWZYW010000167.1:0-5825 GCA_963966255.1 uncultured Salinispira sp.
GAGATATATAGCTGACAAATAATCACTGGCTGCAGGAAAGCTCTGCATAATGTCTTCGAATGTCATGGCCATGGCACAAATATATCGCCTTTTTATCCTCTTGGACAGAGGAATTTATCCGGGTGTACATTTCAGTCCCGGGAATCGGCGGATCTCGCATGACCTCCCGTCAGGATCCCCCCTCTGATCAGACGCCCCGGCGAAATTCGCTCGGAGTAACGCCTTCGAGTTTCCGGAATAAGGTAGTGAAATAGGGAACGTTGACATAACCGACTTTCGGCGCAATCTCACTGATTTTCAACTCGCGATGGGTCAGCAGTAATTCTTTGCTTTTGCTGATGCGGAACAGATTCAGGTACTCAATCGGTCGGCAGTTCATGGTCCTCTTGAATACCGAACAAAAATGCTGAGGAGTAAGGTCTACGGTATCCGCCAGGTCATCGATGCTTAAGGCCTTGTGATATGATTCGGCAATAAGGTCGAAGACCGGTTGAAGCCGTTCGTGCTGGTGATGGATGCTCTGGTCGGCGATGGAGTGAACATGCCGGTAGATTTCCATCAGCACCGCGTACACCTGTACCGAACAGTCCAGTCCTTTGGAGCTCCGGTGGGCCTTCAATGTCAACAGGGCCTGCTCAACCCGGGAATCCAGAATCTCCCCGTTGGAAATATAGTACACTCCGGAGCGGTGAATTTTCAGGGTGTGAAGCAGCTGCTCCAGATGGTACCCCCCGAAGGTGAACCAGTGCACCCTCCAGGGAACCGCCGAATCTGGCATTGAACGGTATTCGTGAGCGTCTCCGGGGAAGAGGAACATGGCCTGATTGTGTCCGACGGTTTCTTTTTTTCCGTTTATGATCGCCCGGCCGCTTCCTTCCACCGTCTGGATCCACTGGTAGTACGGATACCCGAAGGGCCGTTCAACCGCCTCCTGTTCGTAGCGATATCCCGTACCGACCAGATAATACGGCAGCTGTTTCTCAAATTCACTGATGAGGGAGAATGCGTAATTTAGTTCAGATGGTTTTTTTTCTTGCTTCATATAGTGAAAGAAACCGAATTTCCCACAGTTCCTTTGGTCATTTTCTCCAATCTGCGGCTAAGTTGCACGGCTCTCTACCGCAAGTATACCTTCATATATTGAAATTGGCACGAATATCTTCAGATTGACCGCTGAGAAGTCTGATGTAGACTGTTCTAATCAACAACTAATACAGGAGGTTGTTATGAAGAAATTGGTGGTACTGCTTTTGATGGCAGTCCTCGCGGTAAGCGCATTCGCTGCCGGCGGCGGCGAAGCCCCCGTAGAAGAAAGTGAGGAAATCGTTCTTCGCTGGCGAACTCGTCCTGATAATCAGGAAGAGATTGCCGTCTACCAGCAGATTTCCGAAGAATTAAGCGCAGAGCTCGATGGAATCACCCTCATATACGAGCCCGGCGGCAGTGAGTCTTCAAGTTATCAGGATGTGCTCAAGACCGAACTCGCCGGTGGCAGCGCCCCGGACCTGTTCTGGATTCCCGGTACCGATGTCGCGGACTTTGTGAAAAGGGATCTGCTTCTCGATATGCGCCGTTTCGCTGATGCCAGCGATCATAATGACGGTGATTTCTATCCCGGTCCCATGTTCCATCTTACGTATAATCCCGAAACCGGTCGAACCGGCGAAACTCTCTGGGGCCTTCCCCGGGACGTATCGACCTTCGCCCTCTATCTCAATCTCGATCTGATCGCCGAAGCCGGCGCTCCTGATCCCCGGGAACTGGCCCGTCGCGGCGAGTGGACCTGGGAAGCCTTCCTGGAGGTTATGAGGGCTGTGGATGCCCTTGGTGATGACGTCTACGGTTACGGCCAGAATGCGTGGTGGGGACCTGCCGGCGTATGGGCCCATGCGGCCGGAGGCGGATTTTTCACCGAAGATCGACGAGCATCAAACATGCACGTTGCTGAATCCCTTGAGGGCCTCGCCTTCCAGCGCGATTTCTATGAAGCTGGATATGCCGTGCCCTGGGGCGAAGACTCGGAGCCTCCCTTCCGCGCCGGACGGGTAGGTATGTTCCAGAACGGTCGCTGGGCTACTCCCGGTATGCGCAGCGGTGTGAATTTTGAGTGGGACGTCGTGGAGCTTCCCGCCGGTCCTTCAGGATCCGCCAGGAACTGGCTGTTCTGGGGCGCTTATGTGGTAAATCAGGACACCGAACACCCCGAAGCGGCATTCCGTCTGCTCCAGGCCCTGACTTCTGCGGAAACCCAGGCTAAGATCGCGGCACTGGGCGCAAACATCCCCAGTCGGGTAAGTCAGGAAGCACTCGATTCATTCCTTACATTCTCACCCCCGGCTAACAATCAGGCCTTCCTGAACGGGCTTGCCGACAATCCGGTAGCCGAAGGTCCTCTGTGGAACGGCAACTGGCCCGAGTTCGATGCCGTACTCGGAGCGCGAATGTCAGCGGTTCTCACCGGCGGCATTACCCTCGATGAATTCGCCAACAGCATTCAGGCGGAACTCGATCGCACCTTCGATTAAGCACTTGTTGCTTTCGCTCCGCGGTGAATACCATCTCGCCGCGGGGGTTGGGGACGGGAACCGGAGTTTGTTCCGGTTCCCGTTTTTTCAATCGCGGGATCCGATTAGTGATCTCGAAGGATGAAGTATGAAGCAGTTTATCGGACGAAATGTCCAATCCCTTCTTCGCCTGGTCAGTCTATGGGGTATTCTCCTTTCTCTTGGCGCTTTGGCCGGCGCAATCGTTGGCTTTTCCCTGGCCTCCGGCGGCCCGGTGGGAATAATCGTCTCGGCGGTACTGCTGCTGTACGCCGCCGCATCCATCGTGATGTCGTTAAAACTGTACGGAGGAGATCCCCGGGCCAGGTTCTGGGCTTTGGGAGTTCACTACGTTGGTTTTCTCGGGCTGGTTCTGCCGGCTCTTCACCGGATGGGTCTGTTCCTGGTCCTGGACCGCATCGCTTCCGATTTCGTGAATGGTTTTTTCACCTTGATTTTGTTGGCATTTCTCGCGGCCCTTCGTCAGTGGCTTCTGAACCGAATCCGGGCCGGATCAATGGCAAGCGGCATTTCAAGGGAGCGCATCCGCCTGGTCTCACGGATTTCCCTCGCAGGGGTGCTTGTGGTCGTTCTGGTTTTACTGATACAGATCGGCGTTTTCCCCGCGCTTCTTACCGTCTTAACCAACCTTGGCAATTTAATAACCCTGGGGCTGTTTCTCGGCTCGATTCTCATGGGTCTGATCACTTTGTTCCTTATGGACGAATCAGTACAGTCGCATTTTTCAACCACCCATCAGCAGTCACAGGCCATCGCCGGATATTTGTTTCTGACCCCGAACTTACTCGGGTTCATCATATTTTTTGCCGGCCCGCTGATTCTTTCTTTTATCATGAGTTTTTTCGCCTGGGACGCGTTAAGTCCCGATCCCCCCGCTTTTATCGGTCTGGGAAATTACCTTGAAATTCTATCTTTGCGTCTGGCCCGGCTCGACAGCGCCACCCAGCCGCTGACATCGGTTATGGATGGTCAGAGCTTCGCCGAGCTTACCCGCTTTTCGTTCTTCGGTACCTGGATTCTCGTCGGTGCCCGGGATCCGCTGTTCTGGATTTCCCTGGGGAACACGGTGAGATTCACGCTGATGGCTGTCCCCCTGAGCGTGGCCCTGGCGCTGATACTGTCGAGTGTATTAAACAGCGATATCCCCGGCATGAAGGTTTTCCGGGTGATTTTCTTCATCCCCTCCATCGCCGCAATTGTAGGCATCGCGCTCATCTGGAAGTGGCTCTATCACGGTATCGTCGGCTTCATCAATTTCGGGCTATCCCGGGTCGTGGACTTCATCAATATTTTCCTGGCTCAGGATTTGCTCTATGAGAATATAAACTGGCTGAGCACGCCCTCAATCGCCTTGTTCGCCATCGCCATTATGGCGGTCTGGCAGACCGTCCGCTTCAACACGGGCCTGTTCCCTGCGGGACTTCCGAACAATTCCAAAAACCCTTTACGAGGCGAGCACCATAGACGGGGCCGGCCCGGTTAGCCGGTTTTTCCGAATCACGCTGCCCCTGTTGGCTCCTACGACGTTTTTCGTGGTGGCCACCAGCACCATTCAGGCGCTTCAACTCTTCGAGCAGGTCTATATCGCCACCAGCAATCCGGAGACCGTGAACAACGCAACCCTCACCGTGGTTTTTTATCTGTATCAGAACGGTTTTGAACGATTCAGCCAGGGATACGCTTCCGCGACGGCCTGGGTTCTCTTTCTCTTGATTTTCGTAGTGACGATTTTCCAGTATCGGCGGCAGAAGGCTGCCGAATCCTTGTACTGAGGTGATGATCATGACGATTCGCACAAAAACACGAATACGGAATATCGCGGTGCTGACAATTATGATAATCACCGCCTGGTTTATGCTGTTCCCGTTCACCTATATGCTGACCTCAAGCCTGAAAACCCCTGAGGATACATTCCGGGTTCCTCCCCGCCTGCTCCCCCGGGATCAGATTCTGGTCAGTATCGATGGGGAGGGGGAGGATCTTCCCCTGTTTTCCCTCGCCACTGCCGATCGGCTGGTTACCGATGCCCAGGGGGCATTGCGTCCCGACACCGGGGCCGAGGATTCCATTGAAGCGGCGTTGGTTTCCCGGAATATCCGCATCGGGGAATTTCTGGATCCGCGGCAGCCGAATAATCGCTATCTCCTTTTCAGCGGGGACATCGAACCCCGGGGAGGATTTTTCGCCGACCAGGAAACGCTGATGTTTGACGGGGAGGAGTACGGCCTGTGGAACGTGGTTCTCGACGGAGAGACCATCCCGATGATCAGGCTTTCCCAGACCGCAGTGGGGGAATTCGTCAGCTTTGAGAACCCTTCCGAGCGCTATTTCGCCAATATCCGGCTTTCGGCTCCGGTGGAGCGTCTGGCTGCCCACCCGGAGAATTATTCGGAAGTATTCGAACTCCAGGGACTGTACCGTTCGCTGACCAATACGACGCTGGTTACCTTGCTGGTGGTTGCAGGGCAGCTGATCACCAGCATTATGGGAGGATACGCATTCGCCCGGCTTAAATTTCCCGGTAGGGATAAACTGTTTCTCCTGTACCTGGCCACTTATATGATTCCCTTCGTCGTGCTGATAATTCCCCTGTATCAGGTAATGCAGGCCCTGGACTGGGTGAATACCACCAGCGCCCTGGTGGTTCCATGGGTTTTTACGGTGTACGGCACCTTTCTCATGCGGCAATTCTTTCTGGCCATTCCCAAAGAGCTGGAAGAGGCGGCGTATATCGATGGGGCATCCCGCTGGCTTATGCTCAGGAAACTCTTTATTCCGGCGGTCATGCCAGGCATTGCGACCCTGGCTACGTTTTCTTTCCTCTATGCGTGGAACTCCTTCCTCTGGCCGCTGATCATCATCAAAATCGGCAGTGACAATTCGGTGCTTACCCTGGCTTTGAGTCAATTGCAGGGCAGGGCATCGGATAAACTGAATCTGATTCTCGCCGGCGCTGCGGTGACCATCATCCCGCCGGTACTGGTGTTCATTTCGATGCAGAAATATTACCTCAAGAGCATTATGTCCAGCGGAGTAAAAGGATAGCGGCAACTAAAGGTATAGTGAGGATCTGATGAAAATCGCCAACGAAATTCTCTATGGAGGAGATTACAATCCCGAACAGTGGCCCCGGGAAATTTGGGATCGCGATATCGAACTCATGAAAAAAGCCGGGGTGAACTGCGTCTCCCTGGGGATATTTTCCTGGGCGCTGATCCAGCCAGCGGAGGATCGGTGGGATTTTGAATGGCTGGACGATAT
>CAWZYW010000168.1:0-5824 GCA_963966255.1 uncultured Salinispira sp.
TCCGGAAGCCGATTGGAAACGCCGACTATCGTGCCGACAGAAATGAATTACAGAATAAGTTGCCCTCTGAGGTAAAAAAGGTTAACGAGTCGTTTCGGAGCGGGGTTCCTCCTTCCCCGCTCCTTTTTTATTTCATCCCGTCCACCATCACTGCCTTCCATGCTATGATGCCTGCATGAGGCGGTTGCATGGTTAATCTGAGAAAACCCGATAGCGCCCTCAGCGCAGCAGTGCGGTCGGGGGTTTTATGTAGTCTGATGGAGTCATACCCGCATTGGTATCTCCGGGAATATAATAAATTAAATGCGCCAGAACGGCCGGTCGGTATATCCCTCAGGGGAGGTGCGGTTCATCGAAGGCTCGTGATATCTTCCCGGGGCGTAGCCGAGGTTGATCCTGAGGGTCTGTTCGCTCCGGCGGTGGTTCTGAACTTTCTCCATTCCGGCGGTATGGCCGCCAGGCTCGCCGGCGGACAGGCGTTTATCCTGCCCTTGCCTGCCGGCCCGCGGGTCGTCGGGGCTTTGCGGCTGTTTTCAGCCCTCAGTGGCAATATTTCCGGGATAATGGCCTCAAGCTTTCAAGCCGGAAGCGACGAATACTCCCTCCAGACGAAGATGCTACTTACCGCGGCACTGCGCGGGGTGTGCGAAGTAGCTCTCTGGGATTCCTGGGTCCGGGTAAAGGCAGCCCGGCTTCCCCTCGGGATTCTCGAGGTGATCGCAGGTGATCCGGAATCGCCGGATTTCCGAGGATATATTCTCCGCGAGTCGGGCCGCCATGGGGTGGAGATGAGATATGCACCTTCACTATTATCGGCGGGCATTGACGGGGAGCCGGACACCGGAATCAGCGAAAGCTTTCCCACGGGTCGCCCGACGGCGCGGCTGAGCTTTGACACTCTGGAGATCGCCGGCGATGTACTTCGGGGAAGGACTTCCGCAATGGAATGCCTGGGCCGGGGCAGTGTGGGAATCCGGGGGAAAATCCCATACATCCAGGGCATATTTCCCCTTCTTGACCGTTTCTCGGAGATCATGAACTCCGCACAGAAAGAGGAATAATGATGAGCAGTAAACATAGCACTGAAAACGATGGAAATGGCCCCGGTGGCGGACGATATGCCCGGAGCGTGGAGCTCTTCAGCCGGGCTACTGAAGTTATACCCTCTGGAATATATGGCTCGAAAAACCCCGGCTTTCTGGTGGCCGGAGATTATCCGTATTTTTTTTCCAGGGCCGAGGGTGCCCGGGTGTGGGACGCCGACGGAAATGAGTACATCGACTATATGTGCGGATTCGGCTCCCAGATCCTGGGGTACGGCAATCCCGCGGTGGATGATCATGCCATTGAGCAGATACGGCGGGGCGATCTGCTGCCTTGTCCGCCGCCTGAAATGGTGGACCTGGCTGAACGGCTTCGGGACCTTATCCACGGTATGGACTGGTCAGTGTTCGCCAAGAACGGTACCGATGCCACCACCCTGGCGATTTCCATGGCCAGGGTGCACACCGGCAAACCCTATATTCTTATGGCCGAAGGTGCGTATCACGGAGCAGCCAATTGGTGCTCCAGCAATGACTATCCCATATTGAAGGACAAGGCCGAGGTTCTGACCTTTCCCTATGGGGATATGGAAACCCTTCGCCGGCTGTTCGCGGAACATCGGGGGCAGATTGCGGCGATTATCCTTACGCCGTACCACCATGCGGTGTTCGGCGATTCCATCATGCCGGAAGAGGGCTGGTATCCGGGAGTCCAGGAACTTTGCCGCCGGGAAGGAGCGCTGTTTATCCTCGATGATATCCGGGCGAATTTCCGCTTGAGCATTCACGGTTCCCACGACTATTTCGGAGCGCAGCCTGATCTGATATGCATGGGCAAGGCGGTGGCCAATGGCTATCCCCTGGCGGTGCTGATGGGGCGAAACGATTTCAGGAAAACCGCCGGGGGGTTTTTTATCACCGGCACCTTCTGGATGTCCGGCGGTCCGATTATTGCCGCCCTGAGGACCCTGGATTACCTTGAGGCTCATGATGTGATTGATGGCTTGCAGAAAAAGGGGGCGGCCTTTCGGGAGGGCCTGATCGAAGCAGCCGGCCGGGAAGGATACGAATTGGTTATCAGCGGTCCCCCCGCTATACCGTTTTTGCGCTTCAAGGATGATCCGGACCTGTATCATAATCAGGTCTGGGCAGCGGAAATGGCTCGGCTGGGAATTTTCGTGCATCCCCATCACAACTGGTTCATTTCGCATGCCCACGGCGAAGCCGAACTGCAGAAAACATTTGAAGCGGCCCGAACGGCTTTCGCCCGGACAAGAGAACATTTTGCCGAATGATCCCGCGCCGGTTTCCCCTGCTATGGCACGCAGGATCTGCACCACGGCAATGCCCAGATAGTTACCCATGGCGTAACCCAGCAGACCGGCGGCAATTCCCGGGGCGATGACCCGCCGGTTTCCGATTGCGGTGGCCACGACTCCGATAAACGGCGGCGAGCAGATCGCCGCCGTCGAACTGATCATCATGGTATCCACGTCCAGCTTGAACAGCCGGGACAGCAGTATGTGAAAAATCAGCGAGACGAAAATCGCGAAACCGACGATGAGGAATATCCAGGGGCTTGTCTGCAGGACCCGGCTGAAATCCCCCATTGCCCCGGCTGCCAGGGCGAATATAAGTATGGCGTATTCACCGAGCTCGAAGCTGCCCCGGATCTCTCTGATTCGGGGCACGAAGCTCGCGGCTATGCTCAGGGTGGTCAAAAGCAATATCACGATCATGGTTTGCAGATCCCATGGGAACAACAGGCTTGCCCCGGCGGAAATGCCGATGATTAATACAGTGAGCCCGATAGCCCCCAGAATCGGTTTAACTGGATTGCGGCGAAAGACTTCGCTGATCAAGGGGAAACTCTCAGATGCCGCCGGCTGATTCGTGATTTCACTTTCGTGCTGGAGTTTCCGGGCTTCCAGGGCTGAAGGACCGGGGTTCGCACTTTCTGCGTCGGGAACCGGGGCTTTGAGGAATTTTCCCAGCAGACGACGGGCGACGGTAATCATAAAGAATACATAGATCGCGCCTATGAATACGTCGCCCGCATGAACGGCCAGATAGAGATCGTTATCGATACCCGTGGCGGTGCGTATTGCCGCCAGATTGGGAGTTCCCCCGGTATACACCGCCACCAGCAGTCCCGCGACCCCCGGGATTTTCGAGCCGAACAGGCCCCAGGCGATCACCACGGTTACCAGGATGGAAACCCCAGCCAATGTTATCCCCAACAGAGCTTTGCCAGCGGTTTTCCCAACGGTCCTGAGATTCAGGTTGAAAAGCATCAGAGGAATGGATACCAGCACGCCGGCGGTTGCGATGGTGTCCAGCAGCGGGAGAAAGCGCTCTCCCCGAAGCAGGGTGTTTCCCAGTACGATGCCGATGATGTATGCGGCGATCAGCGGATTGACGAAGCCGAATCCGCGGATCCGGTCCCGGGCGTACTGGCTGGCGAAGGGAAACGATATAAGAAACATGACGAGTCCGGTATTGACCACCGTCGCCATGAATTACCTCCTGAAGCGTCTACTCGGACGCCTCTTGTTCCATTTTTTGTGCTCTGCTGCACAGTATCCGATGCAAAATGCCCGGAGCGAAGCGCTGCAGGAGCCTGGCGAGCTTCAGAGAAAAATCGTATCCGGTATAAATCACCCGCTTGCCTCGCTCCAGGCCTTTGCGGATTCTCAGCGCTGCCTGCTCCGCAGTCTGACCCCAGGCCATTTCCCGGTCCATACGGTTCCACCGGCGACCCTGGCTGTCCAGGGCGTTGATCGAAATGTCACTCTGGACAAATCCCGGAATAATCAGGCTGACTCTTATTCCCCGCGAGGCTTCTTCCACCGCCAGGGTTTTAAAGAAACCGTGAAGACCGTGCTTCGCCGCAGCGTAAATACTGCGCATGGGGGCCGGTATCAGTCCCGCCAGAGAGCCGACGGCGGCGAGATGCCCCCGGCCCTGGGCATGCAGTCGAGGAAGGATGTGCCGGGCAAGGCCTATGGGCGCATGCAAATCAACCGAGAGAATATCCTCATCCAGAACCGCCGATGTGTCCCTGAACCAGGCCCGCTGACTGATTCCCGCATTGAGAATGATCAGATCCAAAGTTTCATCGGCGGGAATTGCGTCGAAGGCCCGGTCCACCGCCCCCTGAAGTCCGGCAGCGTCCCGATAGTCGAATGGCAGTGGGAGCATTTCAGGAGATCCCGGTGCAATGATTTGCATTTCTTCGGCCAGATCTTTGAGGCGATCGGCGCGCCGGGCCGAGGCGATTACCCGCCATCCCCGGCGCGCGTATTCGAGAGCCAGGGCCCGGCCGATGCCCGCGCTGGCTCCGCTGATCCATACGTTCATGGTCGACAATTGTATAGTGCTTTTCAGAAATCCGTCAAATTATAACGGAATTACTCTATAATAATTAGTATGCCCCATATTCGGAGGTGTCCATGAAACTAACCGGGTATCTTCCCGTCGCTTTATTGCTTACGGCGTTAATCGTGGTATCCTGCGGTCCTTCCGCCGATGATACTGAACGGGAAAGCGCTGCGGATGCAGCCGATCTGCCGGAAAATTCATTCCTGTCGATGCTGAACGACGATGAACTGGCCTACCTCGAAGGCCATGGCGATACGTTGGCTTTTGCCGTCAATCAGGATGAAAATTCTTATTTTGTAAGGGAAGACGGTACCATTAGCGGATTTGACTACCACTACGCCCGTGCAATGGCTGAGGATTTGGAGATGCGGGCGGAATTTTATCTGACCTCGACGGTAGAAGAATTTTTCTATTTCCAGGGTGAATTCGATCAGGAGGCCTTGCTCAGCGGGGAGCTGAGCTATACTCCGGATCTCTTCGCGGAAGTTGATGTTATGGCCGCTCCCTTCGCAATCAACGAATGGCGGCAACGGCTTATGTATATGGTGCCCCTCTTTCCCGTGGGAGTGGTGCTGATCGGTCCGGATGCCGGTGACGTCACCCAATTCCAGGATCTAGACGGAAGCAGCATGGCGGTGCGCAGCGGGGATTTTCAGGTGCCTTTTCTTCAAAACCTGTCGGAAACCTACGATATTGCCATCGAAATGCGGGAATATCCCGATGAGCAGGATGTCTTCGACTTGTTGCGCGATGGCTTTGCAGACTATACCATTGACGGATCGATCTTCCTGGCGCGGGGCATGCAGGAGCTGGAAGATCTCGAAGCATCCCCCCTGAGTCTCAGCCTTATTCCCGTTGGCTGGGGCATCTCACGGGAAGATGAGCTTCTGGCGGGAATTATCGAAAAATACGTTTCTTTCAGTCTTGATCAGGGCATTCTCGGGGAAATCTGGACCGAACAGAATGGCGTCGATTTTAACTTTTACCTCGATCTGGTGGGGAGTAACTGAGAGATTGAGCATATCCATGGCTTGGAGAAAGCGGTGACCCTCAGACAACAGATGCTTCGCAGCTTTATTCCTCTTTTAATTATTCCGCTGGCGGCTATTCTTGTTATCCAGTTGTTTTTAACCCGGAACTATCTGACCAGTTCCCAACGGGAACTGTTGTTACTGGAACGTGATGTCCTTCAGGATAATTTCCGCAGGGAATATCAGCAGCAGGTTGCGCTTCAGATTGAATCGGTTCCATTTTTCCAGACCCGTCTGCTCGAGGGTCTGTTCGATCGTTTCTACTCCGAGGATGATGTGTCCAGAGGTTTCCTGGTGTTTTCTTCTGATGGCGATCTGCATTTGCCCCGGAGCCTGGATGACAATATGCAGGTAGACCTTGAACTGTTG
>CAWZYW010000169.1:0-5817 GCA_963966255.1 uncultured Salinispira sp.
CCCGCCCCCAAAATACCCTGGGATCCGAGATTGTAGCCAATATACAGATCGCGGACCGCGGTTGCGATATGGAGCAGAACCAACTCGGCGTCGAACTGAAGGGCCTGCTGCCGGCCGTATTCAATTAACGCTGACGAAATCGGGGTGAAATCCAGTGCGACAAGTACTTTTTTCATACCGGCTCCTGCATTAATTGTAGCACCTGTGGTGCCGAATGCAAGCGAGCCCTTATGCTGCGTGCCGGAAATTATCGCTGAGCTGTTCCCTGATCAGGTGCATCTGACGGCGCATCCGCTTTCGGTTCCGATATTCTTCCATCAGGGTGAGAAGTTTTTCTACGCTGCCGAGCAGAAGGATAATGGGAATAATTGCTGCGGCGGTTATCAGGGTGCCCTCAATGGCGCTTATGGTGATGCTCATGTATTCCTCCTTGATGTCATATGCTTAATAGCGAGAACCATGCCAACCACTTCATCTGATGCGTATGCCATGAATAATTGGTGAAGATAGTATCATTCACCGTCAAAACGCCGTTAATTCGCCTTCTGCAGATACCGCACTTATATATTCGACTGGAATTCCTATAGCGAATTAGTAAAAAAAATATTATAAAAGTAAAAAAATTTATTTATTCCTTCGGAAAAGAAACCTCAAATAGCTCGGCCTGAACTATGGATAGAAACTACGTACTAAGGTATATTTATGCAGGTATACCCGAAATTCCATCGTACTCACCGCTGTCAGGAGGAAAGCGTGCAGACAAGAGAGTTCACCATTGTTCGCCATACCCGAAATTATCAGATTATGAGAAAATTCTATGAAGAAATCATGGGAATGCAAGCGATGAGGGAATGGGATCGGGGCAGCAACGACCGCGGTGTATTGCTCTCTCCCGGAGACGGAGGCGGAAACGCTCTTATCGAAATCATCCAGTTGAATGATGTCGCCGTACCCAACGCACCGGCACCGGTAAATATCGAGATCAGCATTGAGGTTGCCGACGTACAGTCCGTGTATAAAAGTCTGCTGCAGCATAAAATGCCGATTGCGCGGAAGTTAATGGACGATCCCTGGGGGCACAGCAGCTTTGGAATTGATGATCCTGAGGGCCTGCGCATCTGGGTCTATCAGGTCCATCCGAAATAAAATTCTTCATAAAAAACCGGTTTTTTTTTCCTTTCTGACATTGCTTAGCTTTTCCGACCATGCTATATTCGCTTAAGTACGCTATATATGGTGTCGATAGTTAAAATTGACTGCTATATATGGTGTTTACATGATCACACCGTGGGAGGGAAGCAATGAGCAAAGTGGTGGACGTACAGAAACTGGATATTACTGAACAAACGTCCCTGAACATCGAGCTGGAAGAGGGATTTTCCATGCCCGAGCATATTTTAAAGCGTGACGGAAGCAAGAAAGAGTTCGAACCCATCAGAATCAAAAAGGCGATGGAGAAGTGTTTCTTGAGCATGGGCGAAAAACCGAAGGCGGATCTCGATGAGCTCACCAATCAGATCGTCAATGTTGTCGCCGTCAAATATAAGCTTCCCACGGTCGAACAGGTTCAGGATATAGTCGAAATGGTTCTTCAGGCCGCCGGTGAATATGCCGCAGCCAAGGCGTACATCCTGTACCGGGCATCCCATGCAGAAATTCGGAAAAACCGCCCGGTTCCTCCCGAAGTACAGCAGGCCTTTGATGAATCGGATCAGTATTTTCCCACCCAGCTTCAGAAGT
This sequence comes from uncultured Salinispira sp., assembly GCA_963966255.1. Taxonomy (GTDB): domain Bacteria; phylum Spirochaetota; class Spirochaetia; order DSM-27196; family Salinispiraceae; genus Salinispira. Next base: position 1,741 of record CAWZYW010000169.1, read on the forward strand.
TTCAGTTTTACGATAAGTACAGCCGTTTTAATTATGAATATGGACGGCGGGAAACCTGGGTCGAAACCGTTGAGCGGGCGGTGGATTACCTGAAAGAGATCAGTCAGAATAAGCTTCCCGAAGCGGATTACCGGCGTTTGCGCGACGGTATCCTTGCGATGAAAGTGATGCCTTCGATGCGATTGCTGGCAATGGCCGGCGATCCGGCCCGGCGAAGCAATATCGCTATCTACAACTGTTCGTATCTGCCGGTGGACAGCATCGATTCCTTCGTCGAGGCCCTGATTATTTCCATGAACGGTTGCGGGGTGGGCTATTCCGTCGAACGCCAGTATATCGAGCAGATGCCCCGCATAAAACGACAGAGCGGTACAAAGCGCTCCAAGTATGTGGTTAAGGATACTTCCGAAGGCTGGGCGGATGCCCTGCGCTACGGACTGCAGACCTGGTTCGAGGGTGAAGACGTAGAGTTCGATTATTCCGAAGTCCGTCCCGCCGGCGCGCCCCTTAAGATCAAGGGCGGCCGGGCCAGTGGACCGGAGCCCCTGCGGCAGATGCTGCTGTTCGCCCGGGACCGGATCCTGGCCCGCCAGGGCAGGTTTATGACCAGCCTTGATGCTCATGACATCATGTGTTCCGTAGGCGGAGCGGCGGTTTCCGGCGGCGTCCGGCGGACCGCAATGATCAGCCTCTTCGACTATGACGATACGGAGATGCGGCACAGCAAGGACGGCGACTTCTGGATCAAGAACAGCCAGCGCTGGAATGCCAATAACTCCGCGGTGTGGCCCAACCGGGAACTCACTCAGGAGGAGATAGCCCGTTTCGTTCTGGATATGGTAAGTTCCGGCCGGGGTGAACCGGGAATTTTCAACCGCCGGGCGGCGATCAATAATCGGCCCGAGCGGCGGGTTGAAGCCGATTTCGGTACCAATCCCTGCGGAGAAATTATTCTGCGTCCCTATCAGTTCTGCAACCTTACTTCGGCGGTGGCAAGGGCCGATGACGGTTTCGAGGACCTGAAAGAAAAGGTTGAACTGGCGGCAATGCTCGGCACCATTCAGAGCATGGCCACAAACTTCCCCGGGCTGCGCCCAATCTGGCAGCAGAACTGTGAGGAAGAACGGCTGCTGGGCGTGGACCTGAACGGCCAGATGGACAGTACCCTGGCTCAGGATTCCGATGTCCAGAGCCGGCTCCGCTACGTAGCGGTGGAAACCAACCGGAAGTACGCTAAAAAGCTGGGCATCAATCAGAGCGTGGCGGTGACCGCCGTCAAACCATCGGGCAACTCCAGCCAGCTTCTGAACTCTTCGTCGGGACTCCATTCTCGCTGGGCACCGTATTACGTACGAAACGTCCGGGTTGGCGCCCATACTCCGATCTTCAAGGTTCTTCAGGCAGAAGGTGTTCCCATGGATCCCGAAAACGGACAAAACGTGGACAATGCAACCACCTGGGTCGCTCACTTCCCCGTCAAGAGCCCCGAAGGCGCACAAACTAGAGGGGACCGAACTGCCCGGGAACAGTGCGACTATTGGTTGCAGAACAAGGTTCACTACACCGAGCATAATCCTTCAGTGACCATCACCTATAAGCCGGACGAGGTTATCGACATCATCCAGTGGATCTGGGAACATCAGGACCGAATCGGGGGCATGGCGTTCCTGCCGGCGACCGATGCCCAGTACGAACAAATGCCCTACGAAGAAATCGACGAAAAGACCTATGACAAGCTGCTCAAGGCCTTTCCCACCATTGATTTCGCTAAAGTCTACCGCTATGAAGAGAGCGATCTGACCACCGCTGCGCAGGAACTGGCATGTATGGCGGGGCACTGCGATATTTAACACGGGCTGACATCGTACGAGCCTTTCATTACCACCGCCGGGATTTTCCCCGGCGGTTTTTTTATGCTGACGGGAACATAAGTGCTTATTGTCTCACCGGCTGCTTAACGGGTCCGGTCAAGCGTTGGGTTTTCTACGGGAGTGAGGATGCTATCCATGCGCTCATAGAGCTGGGAGGGAACGAATGGCTTGGTGAGTACCGCATCCATCCCTGCGTCCAGGAATTCCTGTATTTCGCCGGGGAATACGTGGGCCGTAACTCCGAGAATCGGAATATCATTCCTGGTATTTGCCTTGTCCTGACGGACCAGCCGTGTAAGCTCCTGCCCGGTAAGCTCGGGCATGGTGATGTCAAAAACCAGGAGATCGAAATCCATGGTCTTCAGCAAATGCTCCGCCTCAAGCCCGTCCCGGGCTGGAGAAACCAGGCAGCCCTGCATTTTCAGGAAGCGCACCAGGGTCTTCCGATTGAGAAAATCATCCTCCGCCACCAGCACCCGCAGACCGTTGAAGCGATTCATCTGCCGGTCGTCGGAACGCCGGGAGGGCCTGTTTTCACCGTCCAGGTACCTGATGTTACCCTGGCGCAGCGGAAGCTTTAGGATGAACTCGGAACCTTCACCGGCCCGGGATTCGAGGCTCAGCTCCCCACCCATCAGGACCGAGAGGCGCTGGCAGATCGCGAGTCCCAGGCCGAGCCCCTGGCGGTATTTCGTATACGTATGCTCCAGCTGGGTGAAGCTCTCGAAAATCTGACGCTGCAACTTCTGAGGAATGCCGATACCGGTATCCTTCACCTTCACCGTAAGGTGATTACGGTCGATGCCGTAGCTGATTTCCGCGCCGCCCCGGTCGGTGAACTTGACCGCGTTGGCCAGCAGGTTGTTGATGATTTGCTGGAAGCGCATGGCGTCGCTGAAATATTGCAGTCCCGGCTCTGCCTGAATCAGATTGATCTCCAGGCCTTTTTCCCGGGCGTCGATGAGATGATTCCTTACGACCTGGGACAGCACCTGATACACATCGAAAAAATCCTCGTCGATTTTTAACTTCCCCGCATCGAGGCGGCTGAAATCCAGCAAGTCCTGTATGAGATCGTTCAGGTTTTCAACCGAAAGCCGAAGGGTTTCCACCATTTCCCGCTGATCGGGATCAAGCTTGGTATCCTCGAGAAGCTGGGCCATGCCGTTGATCCCATTCAATGGAGTGCGCAGTTCATGGGAGATGTTGGAGATAAAGTCACCTTTGCTGCGGGTCGCCGCTTCAGTTTGATTCTTTGTCAGTATCAACTCGTCCTCAAGGCGGCGGACCGCAGTGACATCCCAGAGGATCAGAAGGCACGAGCCGGCTCTATCCGCGTCATCACCCAGGGCAATATAGGTCGTATTAAAATAAACCGGAGTTTGATCCGGCCTGATGTAACTGTACATGATCGGCACGGTACGGGACTTTTCCATATCCTGAGGGATGGGTATCAGGTTGCGCAATTCATCCAGTCGCCGCCCGACAATCAGGCCGCTTTCAATTTCCAGCATGTCCAGCAACTGCTGATTGGCTTCGATGATCCGATCCTCATTATCGAGGACTGCGATGGACAACTTTGTGTTGCGCTGGAACTGCCAGTCACGAATAAAACGCATTCTGATGGTTTTCTTCGCTTCGTTGCGAATAAGCTGTTCCCCGATGAGCTGTGATAGATACTGGATCGGGGGCAGGGCCGAGCGCTGGAGGCTATGCCCTGCCCGCAGAAACATCGCTATGCTTCCGCTTTGATGTTCCGCCGGCGACGAAGGAATGTAGAGAATTCTGTCCCCATCTTCGTTTACAGGAAGGATGGTAAGATCGTCGCCGGTGCCGTCCCGCCCCCGGGTATTGAGGACATGCTGCAGCTGCTCGCACAATTCGGGGTCCGCGTCTTCCGGATGGTAGACGATGTCCGATTGAAAGCCCGGGAAATACGCTGCCGAAGCCTGGACCGGGAGAATGCGGTGATATAGCTGGAGGGCGAAGCGCAGCAACTGGTTATTGTCAAGGACCCGTGTTCCATTGCTCTTGCCGTGTTCGACGAGGAAGCTGTGAAAAGCAAGGCGAGAAGAAATATCCTCAAGCTGAGCGGTGAAAATATCCCGGTCCGCGCAGGTCATACGCCCCCCGCTGAGTCGGAGTTGCCGGATCTCGCCGGATGTTCCGTGAAAGATAAAACGCTGTACCGCGGGCTGGATATCCC
>CAWZYW010000170.1:0-5805 GCA_963966255.1 uncultured Salinispira sp.
TGTGTATAAGAGACAGCCTCTCCTGGAGTCCATGCCGAATCAGCAGCGGAAGCGCCGCCTGTATCAGATCTACGGAGAATTCGCCCTGGAATCTCCCGAACGATATCGGCTGATGTTTTCCCGGCTGGGCAACAGCCTGCACTCCGAGCGCTGCCGGGTGAATGCCAGCCGTGCCTTTGCAGTGCTGCAGAGACAGGCGGCTGCCCTCTATTCCGACCGCGAAGATATAAGACCGGCGGTGCTATCGCTGTTCGCGGGAATGCACGGCTGGGTAATGATTATCATGGACGATCTCATTCCGCCGGATACCGGAGTCGGAATGGAAAACTGGCTGGATTTCGCCCTCAGCCCCTGCCCCTGAGAATCCCGTTCACCACATTAACCGGCTTCCCGTCCTTCCATGCAGAAATATTGGCCGCAGCGATATCGATGGCCCGTTTACGGGCTTCGGCGCTGGCCCATGCGATGTGGGGAGTAAACAGGGATTTCGGATGATGGATCAGAGATGATCCGGCTCCCGGCGGTTCCTTATCATAAACGTCGGCAGCATAGCATGCCAGAATCCCGTCATCCAGCGCATCGAGAACCGCCGCCTCATCAATGACCGGGCCTCGGGCGGTATTCACCAGGACCGTTCCCGGCCGGCAGCGGCTGAGCAGCGCCTCGTTCACAAAGTTCCTCGATTCGTCATTGAGCGGCAGGTTCAGGCTGATGTATTCCGCACCGGCGAACAGCTCTTCAAGATCGCAGGCCTCGGCGAGGGATCGCGAGACATCGTCCGCAGCGCGTCCGGGAATCTTGCCGTCGGGCTTTTTTGCCGCCAGTATCCTCATGCCGAAGGCCCGGCCGATGGCGGCCACCCGGGCGCCGATATCACCGTATCCGACGATGCCCAGGGTCTTTCCCGCAAGCTCCACTGGGATTTTCTTCAAATAACTGAAATCCCGACAAGACTCCCAGTCGCCATTTTTCACCGACCGGTCGTACTCCGCCACTGCGTTGCAGGCATGTAAAATATAGGCAAATACCGACTGAGCCACCGAATCCCGGGAATAGCCAGGAATATTGGTCACCGGCAGCTCGAGCTGAGCCGCGTAGGAGGTATCGATATTATTGAATCCCGTGGCCAGCACCCCGATATATTTCAGCCGGGTCAGAAGGTCCATCATATCCCTGCCGATGGGGACTTTATTGGTGAGGATGACCTCGGCATCCGCTGCGTATTCTATGACTTCAAGGGGCTTCATCCGGGGATAAACTTCCACGCTGCCCAGCTCTTCAATCGGCCGCCAGCTCAGATCCCCGGGATTCATGGTATGTCCGTCGAGTATGCAAATTTTCATACGGGAAGTATGGCCGGGGGAGAAGAAACTGTCCAGAAAAAGTCGATAATCCCTCGCACCGGAATTTGCCCCTGTGCTATAATAATCCCATGCCCAAGCTCCATGACCTGTGCCAGCAATTCTGGGAGGAGATCACTTCCGTCACTCCCGGCGGAGGCCAGAAACGAACCGCGGAAGAAGTCGTCGCCATCGCATATGAATACCTGAAAAAACGGATCCCCCGGGATGCCGACGTGCTGAACCGCCATCTGAAGATAATCGCCGACGAGATGAATATCGGCGAGGTGGAATACGACGACGTGGAGCAGCTGACCGAAAGTCTCTTCGGTTAAGCCGCACCGACCCCGGTCCCGCGATCTCTTCGGCGGGGCCCTTGCACAAGCACGAAGCTCGGGATACAGTAGCCTGATTTTGCATATTTATACAGGAGTACTGTATGCCCCGACTTCGAAGCAGCGCGAACACCCTCGGACGGAACATGGCCGGTGCCCGGGCCCTTTGGCGGGCCAACGGCATGGAAGGCGAACAGTTCGGCAAACCCATCATCGCCATCGCCAACTCATTCACCCAGTTCGTTCCCGGCCATGCCCACCTCCACGATATCGGACAACGGGTCAAATCTATTGTGGAGGAGGCGGGCTGCTTTGCCGCTGAATTCAATACCATCGCCGTGGATGACGGCATCGCCATGGGACACGCGGGCATGCTCTATTCGCTGCCGAGCCGGGAAATCATCGCCGACAGCGTGGAATATATGGTAAACGCCCATTGCGCCGATGCCCTGATCTGTATTTCCAACTGCGACAAGATCACCCCGGGAATGCTCATGGCGGCCATGCGTCTCAATATCCCGACGATATTCGTCAGCGGCGGACCTATGGAAGCCGGCCGGGTCGGCGAGGAACGCTACGATCTGGTGGATGTCATGGTGATGGGACCCGATCCCGAAATAAGCGATGAGAAGCTGGCGGTGGTGGAGGAAAACGCATGCCCGACCTGCGGAAGCTGTTCGGGGATGTTCACCGCCAACAGCATGAACTGCCTCAACGAGGCCCTGGGCCTGGCCCTGCCTGGTAACGGAACCGTGGTGGCCACCCACGCCGAACGCACCGGATTATTCGAACAGGCTGCCAGGCGCATCGTGGAACTCGCCCGACGCTACTATGAAGACGATGACGATTCAGTGCTTCCCCGGAACATCGCCACCCGTCAGGCCTTTCTCAATGCCATGAGCCTTGACATCGCCATGGGCGGGAGCACCAATACGGTTCTGCACCTGCTGGCCATTGCCAGGGAGGGTGAGGTGGACTTCAGCATGGAGGATATTGATTCCTTAAGCCGGAAGGTTCCCTGCGTCTGCAAGGTAAGTCCCAACAGCTCATATCACATTGAAGATGTCCATCGGGCCGGAGGCATCCTGGCAATTCTCGCCGAACTGGACCGGGGGGGGCTCATCGATTCCTCGGTCTCCCGGGTAGATTCCCCCAGCCTCAGGCAGATACTGGACCAATACGACATCGCCCGCGAAAGCGTCGATGATTCCATCCGCCTTTTTTACGCCGCCGCTCCCGGCGGAGTGAAGAACCTGCGGATGGGCAGCCAGAACTCCCGCTACCGGGAACTGGACCTGGATCGACGCGAAGGTTGCATCCGCAGCGTTGAGGACGCGTACTATCCCGACGGTGGACTGGCGGTGCTCACCGGCAATCTTGCTCCAAAAGGCTGCATCGTAAAAACCGCCGGCGTGGATGAGAGCATATACCGATTTTCCGGTCCGGCGGTGGTCTTCGAGAGCCAGGATGACGCAATCGAAGGTATTCTTGGAGGGGCGGTACAGGCCGGCGATGTGGTTATTATCCGCTATGAGGGGCCCAAAGGCGGACCAGGGATGCAGGAAATGCTCTATCCGACCAGCTACTTAAAAAGCATGAAGCTCGGCAAACAGTGCGCGCTGATCACCGACGGACGCTTCTCCGGCGGAACCAGCGGTCTGTCAATCGGCCACGTCAGCCCCGAAGCCGCCGCCGGCGGAAGCATCGCCCTGGTGCGGAGCGGCGATCGGATAAGCATCGACATCCCCGAACGGCGGATCAGCCTGGACATCGACGATGACGAACTCGAACGTAGACGCAGCGAACAGCTGGGCCGGGGCCAATACGCCTGGACTCCTGAAAAAAGGATGCGCATAGTCAGCCGCGCATTGCAGATTTACGCCCAGCATGCCACCAGCGCCGATGAAGGAGCGTACCGTCGCCTGTAGCCCCGGTGGACGCTCTGCACGGGCCGGGATACAATAGGAAGCCGTTCAGGGAGGGGATATCTCGTGAGTTCCACCGAAGCCATATATCATAACGAACCCTATGCCCGGTCGGCGGAAGTCACCGTCCGCCGGATCCTGCGGCTCGGGGATTTCCAGCCGCCCAGGACCGGAGTGGTACTCGATCGGAGCCTATGCTATCCAGAGGGCGGCGGACAGCCCGGAGACCGGGGCCGCCTGGGAGATCATCAGATCATCGATACCCAGAAAGCGGAAAACCTCGGCGAAGTACCGGAGGACCTGGCAGAGGATGAAATCATCCATATCGTTCCCCTTAACGGCCTCATCTCCCCCGGTGATAGGTTCACCCTGACACTGGATTGGCCGCGACGCTACGACTATATGCAGCAGCACACCGGCCAGCACCTGCTTTCCGCAGCATTCTGGCATATCGGCAAATACCCCACCGTATCCGTCCACCAGGGCGAGGATTACACGACCATCGAATTCGAAGCCGGGGATATTCCCGACGCGGATATCATGCGGGCCAGCGCAATGGCCAATGCGGCGATACTGGCTGACCTCCCGGGGGTTTCCCGAATCGTCGCGGATGATGAATTATCCCATCTGCCCCTGCGCCGCGAATTAAAGGCCAGCGGGAAAATACGGGTACTGCAGGTCGGGCCGACGGAAGACGGCGAACAGGCGCGGCGACCCGGAAGCGTACGCTCCGACGGGTTCGACCTTCCCCTGCCCTTCGATACCGTCGGGTGCGGGGGTGTCCATCTGACTCGAACCGGGGAAATCCGCCTCATCCAGCATCTGCGCACCGAGCGGATCCGGGGCCGGGTACGACTGTACTGGAAAATCGGAAACCGGGCGTTGGCGGATTACGAGATAAAGCACCGGATCAGCGATGAACTGGGAACCATGCTCAGCCGATCAGCACCCCAACTGCCCGCCCGGGTGCGGCAAATGCAGGATGAAATCACATCCCTCCGACGGGAGGTCCGGGACCTCCAGCGGGCATCAGTCTACCGCGAGCTGGACGCCGCCATCGAGGCCCCTGAACAACCGCCGGCTCTGCTGCTTGAGGGGGCCGATATGAATCTCCTGAGGGACTGCATAAAGCGGCTGCAGAAGCGCTCGGTGGCCCTGGCACTTCTTGTGGGACTTCACCCAGAACAGAACGATAAAATTTTCTGGTGCATTCTGGATTCGGAGAACGGCGATAGCAGTTACCCCCGGCTCAAGGCCCGGGTGCTCGATCCCATGGGAGCCCGGGGCGGCGGAAAGGCCCCTGTCTGGCAGGGGAGCCTTGAGCTGAAATCAGAAAGCGATGATGACCAGAGCCGGCGGGATACCCGCCCGGTGGCCAATGAACTGTTGAGAGCCCTGAAGGAAACCCTGCCGGGGTAGGAGCCGGCCTATCGAACGGCTCGGATTACCGCAGAGGGTCAAGCCGGTACAGCGCCGCTGACTCCGCATCGTTTATCAGATAAACATAGCCTGCCCCGTCGATTCTCACGTCGCGGATTCTCCCGATGGTTCCCGGCAGCAGGCTTTCCTGCCGGGCACTGTCATTATAGGGTCCAGCCGGCAGGGATCCCAGAGCGGCGGACGGAAGAGATACCCGTCGCAAATGCGTTCCCGCCAGGGCGCCAACGAACAGGTCGCCGCTCCAGCCTTCCCCCGGACGGGGCGCGAACACGCCGGTTTCCGGATAGCGGGCGAAACCGCTCGGGGCTATTGACGGGGTCCAGTACAGCAGGGGCTCCGCGATGCCGGGCAGGCTCTGGAAATCGCTGACCCGGCTGCCGTTGTAATTCACCCCGTAACTGACAAGCGGCCAACCGTAGTTGATATCTTTTATTATCAGATTGATCTCATCCCCGCCCCTGGGACCATGTTCGTGGGCGATCAATGCTCCGCTGGCGGCGTCATATAGCATTCCCTGTACATTACGGTGGCCGTAGCTGTATATTTCCGCCGGTCCACCGGCAGTCCCGTCGCTCCTGAGAGGGACCCGTAAAATGGCACCTGCGCTGTCCTCCCGGTCCTGGGCGCGATCCGGGCTGCCACGATCGCCGGTACTGATGTAAAGAGCCCCGTCTGCTCCGATGGCCAGGCGGCTGCCGAAGTGAACCGTCGATGAGTTTTTCTGTTCCATCTGAAACAGCAGCTCAAGATCGCGAAGCTGCATCG
>CAWZYW010000171.1:0-5794 GCA_963966255.1 uncultured Salinispira sp.
CATGAATACCGACCAGCAGGCTCTTTCCGGCAGTTACGCGGAAATAAAAATCGCCCTCGGGCAAAAACTCACCGGAGGCCTCGGGGCCGGTGGAAATCCCGACGTCGGCGAGTGCGCGGCCATTGAAGATACCGACCACATACGGGAACTGCTTTCGGGTTCAGACATGGTTTTTATCACGGCGGGCATGGGCGGTGGAACCGGCACCGGTGCCGCTCCGGTCATCGCCGGAATCGCCAGGGAACTGGGAATCCTCACGGTGGCGGTGGTAACCCGCCCCTTCAGTTTCGAAGGAATCAGGAAACAGAAAATCGCCCAGGGCGGAATCGATAAGCTGCGGGAACAGGTGGATACCCTGATCACCATCCCCAACCAGCACCTTCTTACCATCGTCGAAAAAAACACCCCCATCCGGCAGGCTTTTCTCGTCGCAGATGATGTGCTGCGGCAGGGTGTTCAAGGGATTTCCGACCTGATCACCCAGGCCGGTGATATCAACATCGATTTCGCCGATGTGCGCACCATCATGAAAGGCAAGGGCGATGCGATTATGGGAATCGGCATCGGAACCGGAGCCAACCGGGCCGTAGACGCCGCAACCAACGCCATCAATAATCCGCTGCTGGAAGACGCCAACATCGAAGGCGCCAAGGGTCTGCTGGTGAACGTATCCGGCGGCAGCAACTTCGCGCTTAACGAATATCAGGAAGTCATGGACATCATCACCGCCAACGCCGATGATGATGCGCTTATCATCGCCGGTACCGGGGTCGACGAGCGCCTCGGCGAAGAGCTCCGGGTAACGGTTATCGCAACCGGTTTCTACAAAATCGCCGCTCCCCGGATCAGCCAGGGCCGTTCCCAGGCGGCACCGAGCCTGAGCCCGGTGGAACCCGAGGGAGAGGTCAAAGAGGATAAGGCCGACGGAGGCTATATCAGCCTTTCGGACTGGAATCGAATGACCGGCAGGACCGCCGACCAGGGTGCAAAGGACGGTGAATCCGGAGATTTCATAGGCAGCCGGGGCATATATCGCGACGATGAGCTGGACATACCTGCCTATATCCGTCACCAGCAGAAAAACCGGGATTAGGTTCCCGGATGGACGCTGCGGAATTTTTCTCCGATTACCTCCGCTATGAGCTTCAGCTCGCCGACCGAACCGTGGAGACCTATGGACGGGAAGCCCAGCTTTTCCTGAAATATGCGGCTGGGAAGGGTTTTGCGCCCCGGGCCGCAGACGAGCAGCGCATACAGGATTATCTGGTGTCCCGGCGTCGGGATGGTGTGGATGATCGAACAGTCTCCCGGGTGATCAGCTCCCTCCGGCAGTTCTTTATCTTCCTGATAAAGGAAGGCCTGGCTGATCACAATCCCGCGGCGGGCCTGGAGATGCCCAGGCTGCCCCAACGGCTTCCCGGGGTGCTTTCGGTGGAAGAAGTGGAGCTTATCCTGGAGCAGATCGATGATTCCACCGAACTGGGCCTTCGGGATCGCTGTCTGTTCGAACTGATTTATTCCTGCGGTTTGCGGATTTCCGAGGCGGTGGCTCTGACTACCGAGCGGGTCCATCTCAGTGAGGCCCTGGTCCGTATCACCGGAAAGGGGGATAAGGAGCGCATGGTCCCGCTGGGGGAAGAAGCGCAGCACTGGATGGCCAGGTATCTTTCCGAGGGTAGGCCGCGGCTCTACAATCCCAAGAGAAGCGGCAGCTTTGTATTCCTCAATCACTTTGGCGGGAGCCTTTCCCGCAAGGGCATGTGGAAGCGTTTCAAGGAAATCAGCGAGAAGGCAGGGGTGCAGGCGAAGGTGCACACCCTGCGCCACAGTTTCGCAACCCATCTGCTTGAAGGAGGTGCGGATCTTCGCTCTGTTCAGGCCCTTCTCGGTCACGCCGACATTTCGACGACGCAGATTTACACCCATGTGGACAGGGACGATTTGCAGCGCTATCATGATCAGTATCATCCCTCCGCTGCGAAATAAAGCGGGGACCCAGCGAGGAGCGTTGAATGGATTCCAGATTCCTGCGTCCCGTGCGCCTGACCGCCGTCGTCATCGCGCTGGGAGCCCTGACCTTCCTGATGTCCTGCGGCGGTGATGAAGACTCGACATTTATCGACGCGCTGATCCGCCTGTCTCCATCCCGCTATGAAGATGAACGCCCCAGCGAGGAGAAAATCGCCGAGTGGCAGCGGGATATTCGCCGCTTCGAGTCTCTGTTGAACGAAAAAGTAGATGCCGCCGATGGCGCGGCGAATTTACATAAACTGCTGGCCGAGGAATATGCCCGCTTGGAGATGTGGGGCCTTGCCCTGGAAGAGTACGAACATGTGCTCGAGTACGAACCTGCCAATGCCGTGGTGCTGTATTCCGCCGGAGTTGCTGCCTCCCAGTTCGCCCTCTCCCGTCCCCGGCTTGAAGCTGAAACCGAGTACCTGCTGCGTTCCCGGCGCTATCACGAGAGGGCCATCGATATCAATCCCGGTTACCCCGATCCATATATGGCGCTGGGTGTGTTATTTTTCTACGAACTCGGCGAGGTGGAAGAAGCCAAGAGGATCCTCAGCAGAGGGGTCGAGCTCTTTCCAAATGAATCGATCAGGATGCTGTTCGTCCTGGCCCAGATCGCCATCACCGAAGACCGGATCGAAGATGCGGTGGACCTTTACGACCGCATCGCCAGGGAAACGCGAAACCCCGATGAGCGAACCGCCGCCATTTCGAATCGCGAGGAGATTCTTACCGGTCCATAGCATATATGGACATGCTCATCGATTGCGCGATTCATCGCATCTCCCATCTTCTTTCGTCAGAAAAACTGATACTTCAGGGAATGAATCCCGGAAAAGCCCAGTTTCTCAGGCTGAACCGGGAAGCCCTGCTCCGCATGGGATTGGGAAGTCCCCGCCGGGGTTGGCATTATTCGCCCAAAGACGCGTTGGATCGGGCCGAGGCTGATTTACAATGGCTGGGGCGCCGTGGCTGCCACCTGCTGCCTTTGTGGGGAGGAAGCTATCCTGCGCTGCTTCGTCAGCTCTATAACCCGCCCTTTCTACTGTTCTGCCGGTCGTCTCCCGCCGTGAATCTCTCCGAACCCGTCAGGCACGGCTCGCTTTTCCGCCAGCCCGCGGTCGCCATGGTGGGAACCCGTCGGCCCAGTGCCGCCGGAGAACGATGGGCCCGACACCTGTCCCGGGAGATGGCGGTCCGGGGGGTGGTAATTGTGTCCGGCCTTGCCCGGGGCATTGATTCCATGGCCCATCTCGGCGCGGTAGCGGCGTCCCTGCAATCGGTGGCGGTTCTTGGCCATGGACCGGACTGTCTCTACCCGTCTTCGAATATCCGCCTGGCCACCGAAATGCTTGCCAGCGGCGGTTGTCTGATCAGCGAGTATCCTCCGGGTGCCCCGCCCCGGGCCTTCCGATTCCCCGAACGCAACCGCATTATTTCGGGGTTGAGCGCGGGTGTACTGGTCCTGGAAGCGCCAGAAAAAAGCGGTGCCCTGATTACCGCAGAATTCGCCCTGGAACAGGGCAGGGATGTGCTGGTTTGGAAGCCCTTGCTCGATTCCCGGCGTAACGCCGGCGGCCGAGCCCTTGCAGACAGCGGCGCACCGGCGGTATCCACTGCGGACCAGCTCCTGGCGGAACTATCAACCGACTTGTTATTTCCCGGCGGGAAATGCCGAAGTTAGGAGTATGGAAATGACCGGATCGGAACTCGCGCAGGAATATCTCGAATACATCGAAGCGGTCCGGGGGCTGTCGCCCCACACCGTGCAGGCGTATCGCCGGGATCTGGAGGCGTTCTTCGGCTGGCTGGAAGCCGAGTCGCCCGAGGGCGCTGTCGGCGCCTCGGACGGCAGCGATCTGATTGATGCATCCGGGGACCGGGGCGTCGGAGGCGCGTCGGAAGTAAAGCCTTCGGATCCAGATAGCAGGATTATCCGTCGATATATGGGCCATCTGGGAAGAAGGGGCCTCAGCAGCCGGAGCGTAAACCGGGCACTGTCCGCGGTGAAGGGCTACTATCGCTTCCGCCGCCGGCGCTCCGGCGAGGCGAGTCCCGCTGAGGGGATCAGGGGTCTGAAAAACCCGGAGCATCTTCCCCGCTTCCTCTTCGAGCAGCAGCTGTATGATATGCTCAGGCAGCTGCGGGATTCCCACGGAAGCTTTCGCGAAGTTCGCAATGCGCTGATCATGCAGCTGTTCTACTCCACCGGCTGCCGGGTATCCGAGCTTGCGGGGATCGGTCTCGAGCATATCGATCTCCGGCGTCGGCGTATCCGGGTCGTAGGAAAAGGCGATCGGGAGCGTATCGTGTTTCTGACGCCGGAAACCGCTGATTTTCTTGCCGGGTATCTGGATCGGCGCGGGGAATACCTTGCCTCCGGTCCGTCGGAAGCACGTCCTTCGACTCCGCCGACGGCGCTGCTTATCAACGGAAGGCGGACTCCCCTGTCGGTGCGCAGCATCCAGAGCATTGTTTCTGACATGGCCCTGCGCTTCGGCCTGGATCAGGATGTCCACCCTCATATGCTGCGCCATTCCTTCGCTACCCATCTCATGAACAACGGAGCCGATATACGGCATGTCCAGGAACTGCTCGGGCACAAGAATCTTTCCACCACCCAGGTCTATACCCACACCAGCCTTGGTCGCCTTCGGGATGTGTATCGCGCAGCCCACCCTCACAGCCGGAGGAAGGGTAAATAAGCCTGTTCAAATCCATCGGCTATGGGTATCTTAAAAGGAATTCTTCCGGCCCTGACCCTCGTACCAGGGTCAGCTTTGCGTCGCAACCGCCGCCGGGATTCAGTCTTCCACAGGAGAACCTATGTCTGAAAAAATCCGCAGTACAACGGTAATCGCCGTCAAGAAAGACGGAAGCATCGCCATGGCCGGAGACGGCCAGGTAACTATGGGTAATGCCGTAATGAAGGGCAATGCAAAAAAAGTTCGCCGGATCTACGATGGGAAGGTGCTGGTAGGCTTCGCCGGAGCTACCGCCGATGCGTTCACCCTTTTCGATAAATTCGAAGCCAGCCTGAAAGAGTTTAATGGAGATGTTACCCGGGCAGCGGTTGAATTGGCGAAGCTCTGGCGCACTGACCGCATGCTGCGCCGGCTTGAAGCCCTGCTGCTTGTTGCCTCCAGGGAAAAAATCCTGCTGATCTCCGGTACCGGTGATGTCATCGAGCCGGAGACCGGCGCCCTCGCCATCGGAAGCGGCGGCAACTACGCGTATGCCGCCGCATTGGCCTACCTTGACGCCGGAGAACTCGGTGCCGCCGACATCGCCCGGCGCAGCCTTGAGATCGCCGGGGATATCTGCATTTACACCAATCAAAACATCATCGTGGAGGAATTGTCCTGATGACCAACCTTGAAGAATTGACGCCGAAAGAAATCGTTTCAGCACTGGACACCTACATCATCGGTCAGGAAAAGGCGAAGAAGGCGGTTGCCATCGCCCTGCGGAACCGCGTCCGCCGCCAGAAGCTTCCCGAGAACCTGATCGACGAGGTGGCGCCGAAAAATATCATCATGATGGGGCCCACCGGGGTAGGCAAGACCGAAATTGCCCGCAGGCTTTCCAAGCTCACCGGCGCGCCGTTCGTTAAAGTGGAAGCCACCAAGTACACCGAAGTGGGCTATGTGGGCCGGGATGTGGAGTCGATGGTCAGGGACCTGATGATGGTATCGGTGAACATGGTGAAATCCGATCTTCAGGAGGAGGTCAGGGAAGAAGCGGAGGAACGGGTTGAGGATCAGCTGCTTGACCTGCTGCT
>CAWZYW010000172.1:0-5787 GCA_963966255.1 uncultured Salinispira sp.
TTGTGTGGCGGCAGGCTGCACCAGACGGAGGGTGGGAGGGGGGTAGTGGAGGAGTGTGTGCAATACCCGCCGCGGCGGGGGGGGGGAGGCAACCACACCCCCGCGGCCCCCCGCCCCCCCCAGCCGGCCCCCCGGGACCCCCAGCAAATCCCCCGAAGCCCCCGCGGTCGATGAATAGGGAGGGGGGGTAACCGACGGCTCCCGCCAGAGCTACTGCCCGAAAAATCCCCAGCTTCGCAGCCTGAGCGCCAAGCTTGTTCGGCACATGGCGGAGCGCTACGGAGGACATCCCTCGCTAATACTCTGGCACGTAAACAACGAATATGCATGCCATACCGATGCCTGCTACTGCGACCGTTGCCGCGACGAATTCCGCGAATGGCTGCGTGATCGATACGGAAGCATCGTCGCATTAAACGACGCCTGGGGCACCCGATTCTGGAGCCAGCACTACGGGGACTTTTCCGAAATTCCCGCGCCCAGGGTAAGCAGCGCACAGCGCAATCCCGCCCATATGCTGGATTACCGGCGCTTTATGTCGGACAGCCTGCTGGGGTGCTATCTTAATGAGCGGAACATTCTCAAAGAGCTGACCCCCGGGATCCCCGTAACCACCAATTTCATGATGCGATTCAAACCTCTTGATTATTTCTCATGGGCTCCCCATGTCGACGTAATCAGCTGGGACAGTTATCCCGATCCCGATGCCGATTATGATCCGGCCCACAACGCGCTGGATCATGATCTCATGCGGGGTATCGGCGGCGGCGCTCCGTTTATCCTCATGGAGCAGGCTTCCAGCCAGGTGAACTGGCGGGAGGTCAATCAGGTAAAGCCCCCGGGAATGATGGAGCGCTACAGCTACCAGGCTCTTGCCCACGGCGCCGACGCGATACTGTTCTTCCAATGGCGCCAGAGCCTCAGGGGAGCGGAAAAATGGCACAGCGCCATGGTGGATCACAGCGGCAGGGAGGATTCCCGGACGTTTACCGAAGTCAGTCGTCTGGGTAGGACGCTTTCCGGATTCTCCGATATCTGCGGAAGCCGCAGCGTCGCCCGCGCCGCATTGATATTTGACTACGAAAGCTGGTGGTCATGCGAGTACGAGCCGGGACCGAGCTCCCGGCTGAACTATCTCGATACCGTCGACCGGGTCTACCGGGCATTCCGAGACATCCACGTTCCCCTTGATATCGTTTCTGTGAACAGCGATTTTTCGGATTATGACTTGGTTGCGGCCCCATTGCTGCATCTGGCGCCGGAGGGACTGGCGGGCAGGATCCGGCGGTACTGCGAACGCGGCGGCCATTTTTTCACTGGCCCGTGGTCCGGCATGGTCGACGTCAATGACGGGGTGTACCCCGGCGGCTACCCCGGTGCGTTTCTGGACCTGTCGGGAATGCATTTTACCGAATTCTGTCCCATGCCTGACGGTACCGGCATAGCGATCCGCTCGCAGGAGAATGAATACCGCATACATCGCTGGTACGAGCCGATCATCCTGGACGGCGCGCAGGCCATGGCGGAAATCGCCGAGGGTCCCTTTGCCGGGCGCGCAGCGTTCACCAGGAACCGCTTAGGCGCAGGTTCCTTCTGGTATTCGGGTTGCATCGGGGATGCTGATTGGAACCGGTTCGCAGTCTCGCTGATATGCGCGGAAGCAGGGATCGAAGCGGTGGCGGAAGAGCTGACTGAATCAGAAGAGCTGACTGAATCAGATAAAAAGCCGGGGCAAAGCCGAAGGGATCTGGACATCGCCCTGCGTCGGGGATCTGAGCGGGAATATTTGTTCCTTATCAATCATGGAGAAGATATTGAGATACGGATAAGCCCGGGCTTCTTCACAGATTCCTGTCAAACCGACAGGATCTACGATAAACTGAATGATGAGTATCCCCTTTCTGAGGATCTGAGAATCTGGCTACGAAGCGGCCAGGTGAGGCTGCTCGAGTATGCCAATAGCTGCCGAGGGAAGGAATAAGCGTTTTGGTAAAGGGATTGAGATATTGGATGCTCCGGTGGTGATGCGCATTATCGCCAAAAATCAGCGGTGGTAAATGGAGTGATTCTGATGGGTGATGAACGGTACAAAGACTTTCCTTCCGAACGCAGGGACAAGGTCGTCGAAATCGTAGCGGCGGAAGGAAGCATCAGAGTCGGGGAACTGGCCCGGCGTCTGGATGTGTCCGAGATCACGATACGGCGCGATCTCGATTATCTTCAGTCACGGGGCAGGATAGAGCGGACCCATGGAGGCGCGGTCTCCAATACACGCCTGAAGGTCGAATCCCTTTTTGTGCAGAAACGCCAGCTGCGTCTGGACTTGAAACAGCGCATCGCGAAAGCAGCCGCGAAGCTGATCGAACCGGGGGATACGGTTTTCGTGAATTCAGGCACTACCACGCTGGAATGCCTTCGGGAAATCTCCGCCAAACCGATAACCATATTCACGAATAACGGCGCCCGGGATGAGCATATCAATTACGGGGAGGCCGATCTCAACGTCCTCGGTGGTCAGTTCCGTCAGCAAAGCCATGCCCTCGTGGGCCCTCTGACTCTCCTCAGTCTCTCCCGGATGTACGCTGATAAAAGCATTCTCGGCGTCGACGGCCTGTCCATATCCGGCGGATTGACATCTCCAAATATGATGGAAGCCGAGGTCACGAGAACCATGATAGAACGTACCCGGGGAGATGTGATCCTGGTGGCCGATCACAGTAAAATTTCCGTGGTATCCAGTTACTTTATCAGCGAAGCGGACCGGATCGATGCGCTGATCGTCGATGATCAGATCCCCGAAGAGTATAAACACGATTTGAAGGCTTTGGATATTCGCATCATCATCGCCTAAGCAGGGGTTCTAACAGTAAAGGCTGAGGTTCGGCAGAGGACCGGGGAAATTTTGTTTAATAATGATCGAATTATGATCGTTTAGATGGAAATAGTGATTGTATATGAAAACAATTGACAGTTTTGACCAAACATGTGATGCTTTTGATGTCTTCGTTGTGATCAATGCCATGTAATTGGGAAAATCGACTGATTCAAATCGGAGGAAACTATGAAAAACTACATCGCGGCCCTGGATCAGGGGACGACCAGCTCAAGATGCATTCTGTTCGACGGAAGCGGCCGGATGGTCGCCTCCCATCAGCTGGAGCATCGCCAGATCTACCCCCAGCCGGGTTGGGTGGAACATGATCCCCGGGAAATCTGGCAGCGCTGCGATGAGGTGATCCGCGGTGCGCTTAAAAAAGCAGGCGCGAGCGGAGACCAGGTGGCCGCGGTAGGCATCACGAATCAGCGTGAGACCACGGTTGTGTGGAATCCCAAAACCGGCGATGCCTACGGCAACGCCATCGTGTGGCAGGACATGCGCACCTCGCCCAGGGTGGAAAAATTGATCGCCGCCGGCGGCAAGGATCAGTTGAGAGAAAAAACCGGTTTGCCCCTTGCGGCGTATTTTTCGGGGACCAAGATGGAATGGATCCTCGATAACCGTTCCGGAGTCCGGGAGGCCGCCGCTAAGGGCGAAGCGGTTTTCGGAACCATCGACAGCTATGTAAGCTGGTGGCTTTCCGGCGGTCCCGAGGGCGGGGTTCATATTACCGATCCCACCAATGCAAGCCGAACCCTGCTGATGAATATCGCCGATCTCACCTGGGATGATGACCTCCTGAAACTTTTCGGCATACCCAGGACAATGCTGCCCGAGATCAAGCCGTCTCTGCCCGCCGAACCCTACGGCGTCACCAGGAAGGACGGACCCTTCGGGGCAGAGGTTCCCATCGCCGGAATCCTCGGGGACCAGCAGGCCGCCCTGTTCGGTCAGGCCTGTTTTGACAGCGGCGAAAGTAAAAACACCTACGGCACCGGCTGCTTCCTGCTGATGAATACCGGCGAGGAACTGGTGCACTCTTCCCATGGCCTGATCACTACGGTGGCCTATCACACCGGCGGTCAGAAGCCCCGATATGCCCTGGAGGGATCGGTGGCCATCGCCGGCTCTCTGGTGCAGTGGATGCGGGATAATCTGGGGCTGATACGAAACTCCTCGGAAATCGAAGAGCTGGCCAACAGCGTGGAGGACTCCGGGGATGTCTACTTCGTTCCCGCTTTCTCCGGTCTGTACGCCCCTCATTGGAGAAGCGATGCCAGGGGGATCATTGCCGGGCTGACTGGCTACGCCACCGCGGGACATCTGGCCCGGGCGGTGCTCGAATCGACGGCTTTCCAGACCCGGGAAATCGTCGATGCCATGGTTTCCGATTCCGGCCTGGAAATCCGCGACCTTCGGGTGGACGGCGGAATGGTGGTCAACGAGACACTGATGCAGTTCCAATCCGACATTCTCAATATTCCGGTTATCCGTCCGGAGTTCACCGAGACCACCGCCCTGGGAGCTGCCTACGCCGCCGGCCTCGCCACCGGATTCTGGGCAGACCGAAGGGAATTGATAAACCACTGGAAAGAAGATTGCCGCTGGACCCCTGCCATGGCACAGGTGGATCGGGATCACCGGCTCAAGTACTGGGCGAAAGCCCTGGAACGAAGTAAAGGCTGGGTCGAAGATGAGTGAAGCCGCCAGTAAATTCGACGTGGCGATCATCGGCGCCGGCGTGGTCGGCGCTTCCATCGCCCGGAAACTGTCCCAGTACGATCTGAAGGTCGCGGTGCTGGAGAAATCCGCCGACGTAAGCTTCGGGGTATCCAAGGCGAATTCCGGGATCATCCACGGCGGTTTCCACTATCGCTCGGATACCCTCAAGGGCAGACTGGAGATCGCCGGCAATTTACGCTACGACCAGCTTCAGAAAGAACTGCACTTTCCCTTCCGCCGCTGCGGCATCCTTGTTGCGGCTTTTACCACCGAGGAAATGCGAAGGGTGGAGACCCTCTATCAGAACGGGCTGGACAACGGCGCCATCGGAATCGAGTTGTGCAACCGCGAACGGATGCTTTCCCTGGAGCCCAAGCTCAATCCGG
Organism: uncultured Salinispira sp.; assembly: GCA_963966255.1. Lineage (GTDB taxonomy): Bacteria > Spirochaetota > Spirochaetia > DSM-27196 > Salinispiraceae > Salinispira. The sequence continues at coordinate 4,987 of CAWZYW010000172.1, forward strand.
ACATCGTCGGCGGACTCCATGCCCCCGGCGGGGGCATCATCGAACCCTATCGCTTTGTATTCGCCCTGATGGAATCGGCGGTGAAAAACGGCGTCGTGCTTCATACCGACTACCGGGTGACGCGCAGCGATGCGATTGATTTCGGAGGATTCCGGATACATGCCGCCGACGGCCGGGTCATCGAGGCCGATTGGGCGGTGAACGCCGCGGGTTTATACGCCGATGAGGTCTCCTCTGCTTTCGGCGCTGAAGATTTCACCATCACCCCCCGGAAAGGTGAGGAATTCCTGCTGGACCGCAACGCCAGCGCCTACACCAACAAGGTGGTATTTCCGGTTCCCAGCAAACATTCGAAGGGTATGCTGGTAATTCCAACGGTTGAGGGTACCACCATGGTCGGTCCCACCGCTTCGATACAGGAGGATAAGGAAGACCACAGTACCTCCCGGGAGAATTTTTCAGCGGTGTTCGCCAGCGCCCGACGCATGGTACCCGTGGTCTCAGAACGGGATATTATCACCAGTTTTTCCGGTTTGAGACCGGTACTGGACAGTGAAGATTTCTACATCGATGTTTCGGGGAAACAGCCCCGGCTTATCCAGGCCGCAGGTATCCAGAGCCCCGGACTGACCGCCGCTCCGGCGGTGGCCGATTATGTGAAGGATCTGTTGAAAGACGCGGGGCTGGATCTCCATGAAAAGCCCGGCTACGATCCTACCATCGCCGAGATCGCTCGCTTTCGAACCTCAAGCCAGGAAGAGCGGGAAGCACTGATAGAACCTGTCTCTTATACACATCTCC
>CAWZYW010000173.1:0-5785 GCA_963966255.1 uncultured Salinispira sp.
CTCGGGGCGGACCTGTTGGGAATGAACGTCGCCTTGGTTGAAAAGATGGAAAGCCTGGGAGGCACTTGTCTGAATGTCGGGTGTAACCCGTCCAAGGCGATGCTGGATTCCGCCGGTCATTTCCACGATCTGGGTCATTCTTTCGCCGATCACGGGATTACCGTAAAATCTGCCGCCGTAGACATAAAAACGATGATCGAGCGCAAGGCCTCGGTGGTGAAAAAACTCACCGACGGGGTGGCCGGACTGATAAAGGGCAGGAAAGTCAGCCGTTTCGGGGGCACCGGCATAATAAAGCCCGGGAAAGACGGCCTGCACATAGTTGAGATCCATGAAAACCCCCAGCCAGTCTGGGAGAAGAGCTCCGGAGGTTTGGATCAGAAAGATCATCCTTCCGATGCCGACCTTGCCGCCGGTGAACCGGCAGAGCGTATCAGTGCGGCGAAGGTTCTTCTTGCCACCGGCAGCCTGCCGGTGGAACTGCCGTTTATGCCCTTCGACGGATCGGCGATTATTTCCTCAACAGGAGCACTGAGCCTGCCGGAGATTCCGAAAAGCATGGTGATCATCGGCGCGGGGGCCATCGGTTTGGAAATGGCTCAGGTTTGGGCCAGCCTGGGAACCGAGGTCACCGTAGTTGAGATGATGAAGCAGATACTTCCCGGGTGGGATTCACAGATCGCCAAAACCATGGTCCGGGAATTCAAATCCCTCGGGGTGAAGATCATCACCGACAACTCGGTAACCGAGGCAAAGGTACTGAAGTCGGGGGTGAAATTAACCTTGGCCAGGGAACCCGGCGAGTTGAAGGCAGAGAAGGTGCTGGTCGCGGTGGGCCGCAAGGCGAACCTCAGTTCCGCCGGCATACACGAAGCAGGCATCAGCCTGAGCGCCGACTCCCGTCGCATCGCCGTCGACGAGGACTATCAGACATCCCTGCCGGGGGTCTACGCCATCGGTGATCTGGTGCCGGGTCCCATGCTGGCTCACAAGGCTGAGGACGAAGCGGTGGTCTGTGTTGAACGCATGAACGGGATCCCGGCTCATCTGGATTACGAAGCGATCCCCGGAGTGGTATATACCCATCCGGAAGGGGCGACCGTAGGAAAGTCCGAGGAAGCCCTGAAGGCCGAGGGCGTCGAGTATAACAAGGGCAATTTTCCCCTGGCGGCCAACGGCAGGGCCCTGGCGCTGGGCAGCGCCGGCGGCTTCGTAAAAATCCTCGCGGATAAAAAGACCGATCGGATTCTCGGGGCGCACATCGTCGCACCCTGGGCCAGCGACCTCATCGCCGAGATAGTTGCGGTCATAGAGATGAAAGGCAGCGCGGAGGATATCGCCCGCATCGTCCACGCCCATCCGACCCTACCCGAGGCGGTAAAAGAAGCCGCCCTTGGGGTTCACGGAAGAAGCATACACTCGCTCCGCTGATCGCGCCGTCCGGCGCCGCGGAGACAAAAATATATTACCGATTACCGGAGGATAGAATGGCAACAGTTGAGTATTCAAAGGGGCTTGAAGGGGTTATCGCCGCCGAAAGTTCCATCTGCCGCATTGACGGCCAGAACGGGGAGCTGTATTACCGGGGATACCCCATTTCCGAGCTTGCGCGGAAGGTCAGTTTCGAGGAGGTGATGTATCTGCTGATGTACGGCGATCTGCCGACCAGGGCGGAGTATGAGAAGTTCCATCTCAGAGTCAGGACCCAGCGGGACATTCAGCCGTCCATCCTGGAGATGATCCAGAACTTTCCCAGGGACAGCCACCCGATGGAACTGCTCCAGTCGAGCATCGCCTACCTGAGCGCCTACATCGATCATAAAATCGTCCACTCGCCCACCTGCCACTGTACTTCGACCCTTCATCAGGTCACCCAGCTGGCGACGGTGGTAGCAGCTTTCCACCGCATCCGCGAAGGCCTGGAATACGTCGCTCCCCGCAAAGATCTGAGCTTCGGCGCTAATTTCCTGTATATGCTCAGGGGAGAGGAACCCACCGGACTCGAGGGGGAAATCATGGACGCCTGCTTCACCCTCCACGCGGAACATCATTTCAACGCATCGACCTTCACCGCCAGGGTGGTGGCCTCCACCAATTCGACCTGCTACAGCAGCATTTCCGCGGCCATCGGGGCTCTCTACGGTAGTCTCCACGGCGGAGCCAATGAAAAGGTGATGAACATGGTCGAAGAAATCGGCACCCCTGAGAACGCCGAGCCCTGGGTGAATCAGGCCCTGGCGAACAAACAGAAAATCATGGGCATGGGTCACCGTGTGTACAAGGCGAAAGACCCACGCTCGGTGATCATGGAGGAATTTCTCGAGACCTTGTCGAAAGAGAAGGGTGACGATACCTCCCTTCGTATCCTCAAAACCGTTGAGCGGGTGGCCGGAGAACACATGAAGGAGAAGGGAAAGGATGTGTATCCCAACGTGGATTTCTTCTCCGGCGCCGTATACAAGTTGCTGGGAATACCCAAGGTGCTTTACACGCCGATTTTCGCAGCCTCACGGGTAGCGGGCTGGCTGGCTCACATCCTCGAACAGCGCCAGGACAATCGGCTCTATCGACCGACCGCGATTTACACCGGTCCCGACGGCAAGACCGTTACGCCTCTGGAGCAGCGCTGAGCCAGCGGTACAGGTAACGCCTGAGTCCCAACCACAAAATACCCCGGGCGGCTGAATCAATCAGCTCCCGGGTTTTTTTATCCCCGGCGTCCCAATCGCCAAGAGCACCTGCCTCAAGGGCCCGCCCTGCGCTCTGGGGTATCTCGAAGCCGCCGGGTATGCGGAAAAACTTCAGCCTTGAGGGACTGAGAGAGCCTTTCGGACAGCCGTAGAGGCAGCGCATGCATATCAGGCATACATCGGCGAATTCGGGTTTTCCGTGAGCCCCCATGCTGATATTGCCCGCCGGACAGTTCGCGGCGCACCATCCGCAGCCGTTGCAGTTCTCGTCCGGCGTTATGCCGCGGCCGAAGCGCGGGGAGAACCGATGCTCCAGCGATGCCATCCAGCTGACCATTGCCGAGGCCGGCGCGGCGGGGCTGAGTTTTGCGATCCTCCGCTGCAGATCCTCAGCGGCACGTCGCAGGCGGTTGTCGGTAGCCCGGTGCAGCAGGGGGACCAGTTCACCGGGGGTTTCCACCGTCCAGTTGCTGGGCATGACCAGCATATCTTCGTAGCTCACCGGATATCCCCGGCGGCCGAGATCCCGAATCACCCGGCGGCGCCCGTCGTTATTGGGCCAGATGGCCCCTCCTCCGGATACCGAGAATACCGCCGTCAAAGGATTCCCTTCGCCTCCTCTTCCCGCGGCGGCCGCCGGAGCTGTCGGAAGCTGCCGTACCCACTCGCGCACCGGTTTCGGCGCGTCCCCGGCGTGAAGGGGATACAGGAGAATAAGCCGCTGAACCTCATGGACCCGGGCATGGTCATTCCGGCCCGGGCCCTCCAACGCATGAAGGATCGTTTCGCCGTCCTTGCCTGTGCCGCTCAGGTGCTCCCTCAGGCGACGGGCGCACCAGGCCGTGGTCCCGGTTCCGCTGAAATAGACGATGAGGCTTTTCACAAGATTTTCTCCACCCAGTTCACCCGGGAAATATCGTATCCATGCCCGCGATAAAGGGTCTGGGCGGCTCGGTTTTCCGAACCGGTGAGGCAGGCCAGGTATGCCATGTCCCTGGATCGGGCCCAGGTATCAATATAATCGAGGATGCTCTTCCCAACGCCGCGGCGCCTGGCATGGCCGGCCACGTGTAGTTCGTTGATCCACAGATATGTGCCGCCGCATTCCAGACCGAAGCAGACATTGGCGAATGCAAATCCAAGCAGATCCGAACGGTTCACCAGCTCCGCGGGATCATCGGGCCCTTCGGCTACTAATTCCTGGTCGATAGCGAAAAAAAACACCGGATCGGGCCCGCCATCGGCGGCGGCAAGACGGGCTGCGTTGAGACGGCGCTCGGTCTCGGCCTCCCCGGGTTTCAGACCGTCATCCTCGAGCTGCTGACGAACCAGGTTCACCAGTGCGGGCGGAAGGAAGGTGAGTCGGGAAGCGGGGGTGAAAAAAACGCTGGTCATGGGAAAATTGTACGTCCCGGATGCCTCCGAGGCAATAGGCGGGCAGGGGCCGTTGGCTTATCCCGAGGTCATTAGTAAACTTTTCATTGAGATATCCCGAGGGTCATATTATACATAATATGGGTTCGCTCAAGTCCTGCGGACCATAGGCATTTTCGCAATCGAACATACAATTTGGAGTGACTTATGGCAGAGTTTCGCGTCGAATCAGACAGTATGGGGGAAATCAATCTTCCCGAATGGGCATACTGGGGCGCCCAGACCCAGCGGGCAGTGGAGAACTTTCAGATTTCAGGCATACCCCTGCCGGTACCCATGATCCGGGCCATCGCCCTGATAAAAAAGAATGCCGCAAAGGCTAATGCCGAACTGGGCCTGGTCGATGGGGAACTGGCCGATGCCATCGTTCAGGCGGCGGACGAGGTCATCGGTGGCAAGTGGGACCGCCATTTTCCCATAGATGTTTTCCAGACCGGAAGCGGAACCAGCAGCAATATGAACACCAACGAGGTTATTTCCAACCGGGCCAATGAGATTCTGGGCCAGCCCATCGGCAAGCGCCACCCGGTGCATCCGAATGATCACGTGAACCGGGGCCAGAGTTCCAACGACGTTATTCCCACCGCGGTGCAGGTTTCCAACCGCATCGAAGCCGAACAGCTGGTTCTGGCCCTGGGAGATCTGGCGGCGGCCTTCCGGGAGAAGGAGCGGGAATTCGCGGATATCCTCAAGCTCGGGCGCACCCATCTGCAGGATGCGGTCCCCATGACCCTTGGGCAGGAATTTTCGGTGTACGCCCTGCAGATGGAAAAGGCCCGGGACCGGATCAAAGCGACCTTCGCGAACCTGGAAGAGCTGCCCCTCGGCGGTACCGCCATAGGCACCGGCCTGAACACCCACCCCGACTTCGCCCGGCTGGCGGTGGAGGGCATTGCCAGGGACAGCGGCATTTCCTTCCGTCCGGCGGACAACAAGTTCGAAGGCATCGCCGCCCGGGATGCCCAGGTGGAATTCATGGGTGCCTTGAATGTCCTGGCAACCGCCCTGATGAAAATCGGCAACGACCTGCGGCTGCTTGCCAGCGGCCCCCGGGGAGCCCTGGGAGAGATCGTCCTTCCAAGCCTCCAGCCCGGTTCTTCGATCATGCCGGGAAAGGTGAATCCCGTCATTCCCGAGATGCTTATACAGGTGGCGGCTCACATCCACGGCAAGGTGCTTTCCGTGACCATGGGCGGACAGAATGCGCCTCTGGAACTGAATATGATGAACCCGCTGATCGCATACGAGGTGCTTGGTTCGATCGCTATTCTCACCAATGCCGTAAAGACCCTGGCCGATAAGGCGGTGCGAGGAACCGTAGCCGACGTGGAGCGATGCCGCCACTGGATAGACTGGAGCCTGGCGATGGTAACCCCGTTGGCCCTGAAAGTCGGTTATGACGAGGCCACCCGGTTGGCCTACAAGGCCTACAAGGAAAAAAAGAAAATCCGGGAGGTGGTACTCGAGGCGGGGATAAAAGCATGGGAGGGGATGGGTCAGGGTATGGGTCCGGCATCCTTGGTGAAAAAATTTTTGGAAAAAGAAGGCGAACAGGTAATCTGGACTCGATAAGGAAAATAAAATCATGGAAAAATTTAATCAAAAGGAATCCGGGGTACTAGACGCCTTTAACCAAATGTTTGAGAGGGGACGGGAGAGGG
>CAWZYW010000174.1:0-5782 GCA_963966255.1 uncultured Salinispira sp.
GGTGAGAATCGATCAGCCGGCGGAAGGCAGCGTCAGCACCCGTTTGAGTTACAACGGCAACCTGAGGCCCGAGCGGACCACGGTGATCACACCGCTGATTGCCGGTGAGATCCTTCAGATCCACGTTTCGGAAAATGAAATCGTGGAACAGGGTCAGCTGCTGGTAAGCCTTGACGACGAGGTGGTGAGCCTCCAGGCTGAACAGGCACGGGCGAACTGGGAAGCCGCGGACGCCTTGCTGCGGAAGGCCCGGCAGGGAGCCCGACCCGAGGAGCTGGAAAGCGCCAGGGCGAGCCTGGCCCAGGCCGAATCGGAACTGTCCAACGCCCAAAACAATCTCGAGCGGACCCGGAACCTCTACGAAGCCGGCACCATAGCCAGGGCAGAGTTCGAAAATGCCGAATCCGCGGTTCAGGCTGCGGAAACGGAGCTGGAAAACGCCCGGAGAAGCGTGCGCCTCATGGAAGAGGGTTCCCGCTCGGAGGACATCGATGCCGTCCGGGCACAGGCCCAGGCAGCCCTGCGCCAGTTCGAACTGGCACAGCTCCAGACCCAATACGCCCAGGTCACAAGCCCGGTAACCGGCCGAATCATTGAAATTTATCAGGATCCCGGCAATACCGCGGCGCCGGGCAATCCCCTGGTGGCCATCGTCAGCGATGACCTAATCCAGGCCACCATCACCGTCCCGGAAAAACACTACGGATTGTTTCAAGCCCAGCGGGATAGCCTTCAGGTGGAGATCAATCCCATCGCATATCAGAACGAGCCCCCGTTCCCCGGTATCGTGACGCGCATCGCGGAAATCATCGATGCCGGCAGCCGAACCTTCGACGTAGATGTCGCGGTGGAAAATCGGGGCGGCCTCCTGAAGCCCGGCATGTTCGTCACCGTTGACTTCCTCCTGGAGGAGATAAACGACGCCATTCTCGTAGAGAGTTCGGCCATTGTCTTCCGGGACGGGGGAACGGTGGTCTTTCTGTATGACCAGGACGATTCCACGGTAAGCATAGCTGCGGTACGCACCGGGTTGTCCGACGGCGAACATACCGCCATCCTCGAAGGTCTGACTCTGGAAGATTTTGTAGTGGTGGAAGGCAATTCCTTCCTGGAAGAAGGCCAGACCGTCCGGCCGGTGGAATAAGGAACAACCATGAGTATCCCCCGACTTGCCGTAAAGCATCCGGTCACCACCACCATGGTCTTCGCCGCATTTTTCGTCCTGGGCATACTGTCGCTGACCCGAATCGGTCAGGAGCTCTTCCCGGACGTCAATCTTCCCACGGCCATCGTGTTCACCGCCAGCCCCGGAGTGGGCCCCTACGAAGTGGAAAGCGGTATCAGCCGCCGCATCGAAGGGGCCTTCGCCAGCCTCGACGGGGTCGAAACCATCAGCTCACAGTCGCTGGAAAGCATGTCCGTCGTCCAGGTGGGATTCGTTTCCTCAACCGACCTGGACGTAATCCTGCCGGATATCCGCGAGGCCATAAACAGCGTATCGGGGAATTTCCCCGACGGCACCGAGCGGCCGCTGATTTTCAAGTTCAGCAGCAACACCCTGCCGAGCCTGAGGGTCAACGCATACACCGAAACCGAAGGGATCGATATCCGGGACCTCATCGAAGAAGAGGTGATTCCCCAGCTGGAGCGGATTCCCGGGGTGGCCCAGGTGGATTACTTCGGCGGCCGGGACGCGGCGGTGATGGTTCGTCTGGATCTGGAAAGCCTGGTTAAACTGCAGATCCCCCTTCCCCAGATCATCCCGATTTTCCAGGGGGAAAACATCAGTCTCCCGGGGGGAAGCATCACCGCCGACCAACGGACCATCATCATCCGGACCATCGGAGAGTATGAAAGCACCACCGATATCGGCAACACCCTCATCGGATACCGGGACAACGTGGCCATATATCTGAGAGACATCGCCGAGATCGAGTTCGATTTCCGGCCCCAGGAAGAATTCGTTTATATACAGGGCAGCGAAGGCATCAATCTGGCGATTCAGAAACAGTCCGGATTCAACACCGTAGAGGTGAACGAGGCAGTGCTCGAACGCATCGACGAACTGAGGGCCCAGCTGCCCCCCTCGGTGCGCTTCGAGGTCCAGAACGATCAGGCCCGGCAGGTCCGCGGCAGCATCGGCGGCGTGGCAACCACGGCATGGCAGGGAGGCCTCCTTGCGATCATGGTTCTCCTTGTCTTCCTGCGCAATATCCGCTCGACGGTCATCGTATCCATGGCCATTCCGGTTTCGGTCATCGCGACCTTCAGTCTCATCGACTTCGGCGGCATGACGCTGAACATCACCAGCCTTCTGGGAATCACCTTGGCCATCGGGATGTTCGTGGACAACGCCATCGTGGTACTGGAATCAATATACCGGAAGCAGCTGCAGGGCATGAGCCGCCACGATGCGGCCATAGAAGGGGCGGAAGAAGTGAATACCGCCATCATCGCTTCCACGCTGACCACCATGGCGGTGTTCGTGCCCATGCTCTTCGTCGAGGGGCTGGCGGGGCATCTGTTCCGGGACCTGAGCCTGACCATCAGTTTCTCACTGGGCATGAGCCTCATCACCGCACTGGCACTGATACCCATGCTTTCATCCCGCTTCCTGAAAGTGGAAAAGCTCACCGGACTGCACCCCGACAAACTCCACGAGCTGTCGCTGGCGGATGTTACCACCCACACCGGAAACCGGGTGCTCGACTGGATGGGGGGCCGCATCCAGAAGGGACTCAAATGGCTGGACGATACCTACGAATCGATAATCCAATGGTCCCTGAAGCACGGATGGACGGTGATCATTTCATCGGTGTTGCTGCTGGTCTTCTCGGTGGCATCAATTCTGCTTCTCGGTATGGAGTTTCTCCCCGAGGCCGACGAGGGCACCTTCGAGATGTCCATCCAGACCCGAAGCGGTTCCACATATGAGCTCACCACCGCCAAGGTACTGGCCATCGAAGAAATCATCCAGGAAGAAGCCGCCGGCATGATCGAAACGATCTCCACCCGGGTGGGCGACGGCGGCAGCAACTTCGCGAACATCGACGTAGCCCTGGTGGGCAAGGATCAGCGCAATGAGGATATCTGGACCGTAACCCGCCGGATCAACCGGAGGGTGAGCAGCGAAATCCTGGACATCAGGCATAATCTCAGCATTACAGGGATGAGTTCCCTGGCGGCCCAGGCTTCCGGCGGCGGAAGCCCCATCCTTATACGCCTGTACGGCGACGATCTCGTGCGCATGAGCGAGTACGCCGACGGTCTCCTGCCCCGGCTCCAGGCCGTCGAAGGCAGCCGGAACTTTCGTTCGAGCTTCAGTTCCGGACGGCCGGAATTGCAGTTCCGGATTCTCAGGGAGCAGACCGTAAGCCTGGGCCTGAGCCCCCTGGAGGTGGCCACCACCATCCGGGCGGCCTACAACGGCTTCACCGTCAGCCGTTTCTCCCGTGACGGCGAGGATTTCGATGTGGTTCTGATCCTCAACGACGAGGACCGGAATAATCTGGAAAAAATCACCAACCTGGTGTTTATCTCCCCCGCCGGCAGCGCCATTCCGCTGGAGAACGTCATCGAGGTCATCGAGCAACAGGGACCCTCGGTCATCGTACGGCAGGACCGCAGCCGGGTGGTGGATATCCAGGCCAACACCGACGGCAGCCGGCCGTTCAACCGGGTTATCGCCGACATCGAGGCGATACTGGAGGAAGCCGGGCCGCCGCCCATCGGCATAGAACGGGAGCTCGGCGGTTCAGCCAGCGAGATGAATGAATCCTTCTCCAGCCTGGCCTTTGCCCTGATTCTGGCGGTGAGCCTGGTGTATATGGTTATGGCCAGCCAGTTCGAGGATTTCCTCAATCCCCTGATCGTCATGTTCTCGGTTCCGTTCTCGGTGTTCGGCCTGGTAGCCGCCCTGCTCCTCACCAACACCACATTCAACATTCTCAGTTTCACCGGCGCCATTCTCCTGACGGGCATCGTGGTGAACAACGCCATCGTCCTCATCGACTACATCGATCAGCTCAGGGACCGGGGACTTGATCTGGCATCGGCCATCATCCGCGGGGGCACCACCCGGCTGAAGCCCATACTCATGACAACCATGACGACGATCCTGGGGCTCATACCCATGGCCATGGGCTTCGGCACCGGCTCGGAGCTCAGGGCCCCAATGGCCAAGGCGGTCGTCGGAGGATTGACCACCTCTACGGCCATCACCCTGGTGCTTATACCGGTCATCTACTTCCTCATCGAAAATTACCGACTCAAACGCAAGGAGGCCGCACATGAAGCGGATCATAAGGCGGAATAGGACCATGGCATTCGCCGTCCTCATCGTCGCCGGCATATTGCTGCTCGGCGGCTGCGGAAACTTTTTCACCGCAGAAGTTCAGGGATTTGTGGTGGACGGCGAAAGCGACGCCGGCATCAACGGAGCGAGCGTGTACATTTATCGGGACGAACCCTCCTCCGCCGGCGCCGAGGGCTTTTTCACCAAGACCTCCATCGTAACCGCCAACGGCAATCCGGGTTACTACTCGAGCCGGGTGGTGTGGAACAGCTTCTTCGCGGACTTCGGCCCCGAGGGAGACAGCGGCGAGATCTACGTCGGCGTGGTACATCCGGATTTCAGTTCCCGGGTGGTTCTGATGGAAGGGATTTTCTCGGATACTACGAATAACCTGGGGGATATTGTTCTCAGCCGTACCAGCTTCGAAATTCAGGTTCGCGGGACTGTGGAAGATACGGGTAGCGACCCGTTAAGGGTTTACCCGGGAATCAAAGTTCAGTTACGCTACGTTGCCCCCGGAGCCCCGGAAGAGACCTCCACGACCTTCAGCGGAGTCAACGGCGCCTTTGAGTTCGATATCTCATGGACGGATACCGGTGTTCAGGAATCGTCCATCAATATCACCGAGGTCTGGTACGACATGAATGCTAACAATGCCGAGGACGACGCTCCTTTTCCAGAAGTGGTTACCTTTACAGAACGGACCGCATCCTCCGCCGACACGGTGCATATTCTACCACCCTACGATCCGATTCCCTGAGGCGGCGAACTATGATGCGCAGCCTTCGAGCCGACGTCCGCAGGATCACGCTACTATTCACTCTATTGCTCGTGGGGACGGCGATCTCCGCTCAAAGCCTGGATCAGGTCATCGACAACGCCCTCGCCGAGAACCTGCAGATCGATAATGCGGCCATCGACGCTGAACTGGCCCGGCTTAATCTGGAAAATGCCCGGGCCGCACGGTTGCCCAGGGTTACCTTTCAGGGAAGCTCCAGCTATCTGTTCAATCCGCCGGAAGGGATTACCGTTCCAGAAGGCGCCCTAGGCAGCACCGACGTACCGGGAAACGCCTTTCCGGTGCCGGTTCCCGACAGCCCCATAACTCTGGTTCCCGATGCGGAGAATACGTATTTTCAGCTCAAAGCGAGCCTGTCCCAGCCGATCTGGACCTGGGGAAAGCTCGATGCCGCCGAACAGATCGCAGAAATCCAGCTGGAGCAGGCGAGGCTCCGGGACGAAAGCACCCGCGGGGAAATCATCCGTGACCTGCGGTCAGCCTGGGCTACGTACAAAATGCTCAGCGCATCCCTGCCGCTGGCAGACCGGATGGAAGGCATTTACCGGGATATTCTGTCTGACCGGGAATTTCAATTCGACCAGGTTGCGACAACAGCGAGCTTACTTTAAGTAAGCTCGCTGTTGTCGCAACATACTGGCACACGTTGCGAGCAAGGAAGGGGAGATCGCCGTTGAGCATATGGCTGG
>CAWZYW010000175.1:0-5759 GCA_963966255.1 uncultured Salinispira sp.
CAGCCGGCCGTTCGGCCGGGATGTCATGCGGCGGGAACAGGTAGATCGGGTTGTGGTGAATCAGGAAGCGATTTATTTCGACACGAATATTTTCACGGTCTCAGAACGCCTGAATCAGTTCGATCATCGCGGGGAAGTTCACTATTTCCCGTTGAAATCGGGCACGGGGGAATTCGCCGGTCTGTTTTCATCCCAGGATCTGCTCATTTACCTCTCGGATATGACCCAGCAGGATATCGCGCTGGCAAGGGCGATACAGAACCGGGTAGTTAAAGAGTTTTCATTTCTCGAGAAGAAACAATTCGAATTCGTCGCCTCATCCATCATGGCCAAGGGCGTCGGCGGTGATTTTTATCATGCAAAAAACTACTCCCCGGAGCGATGGTTCTTTACTCTCTGCGATGTCTCCGGAAAAGGCGTCTCCGCGTCTCTGATAACCTCCGCACTCTGGGGAACCATCAAGGTCTTTGATAATCGCCGGGGAATCGCTGCCCTGGTTAAAACCCTGAACGAATTCTTTATCACGACTTTCGAACTTGAAAAGTACGTAACCGGCGTATTCTTCGATCTGAACCTGGGCAAGGCCAACATCAATATTGCCGACATGGGACATGGGCTGGCTTTTATTCTGCGGGATGGCAAACTTCTGAAAGTGAAGAGCAGCGAGTCCAATGTTCCGGTGGGAGTCATGGAAGAGATCAATCCCGAGGTTTACAACTACTCTCTCAAACCCGGTGATCTGATTCTCCTGGTCAGCGACGGCATCATCGAACAGGAAAATCCCCGGGATGAGGAATTCGGCCTGCGGCGCTTAAAGGATTTACTGGTTGCGAATCAGGATCAGGATCTTAAAACGATGAGGACCCGTCTACTCGAGGAATTTCACAAATTCAGGAACCATACGCCGCTGCACGACGACGTGACCTTCCTGATGCTGCGCTGGAAGGGATAGGACCGTTTCCGCCTACTCGGGCCAATCGATAGGTCCGGGCGTACTACGAACCTCTAGATTCCTGAATTCGGCGACGTCCAGGGTTCTCAAAGCCAGGTCCACGCCCCATTCTATGCCGAACCAGGTTTTATAACGGATCTTTTCCTCTCCGTTGACCGCGACGGTGATGTATTCGGCCTCGGGTTCGTAGAGAAGCTGGATGTCCATCCACTCGGAGATATCGTCGGTGATGGCCGCGCTCATGACCCGGGCCATATTGATGTCGTCGCTGGAACGATACAGCTCTAAATAGGTCCGGTCAGTGCCGTATCCCCGAACGTCCCGGGTAAACCAGAGCAGCAGGCTCTCACCATAGCCATAGCCCCGCTTCTCGACACCATCGGCGAAGATGTGAATCCCGAACCCGACCCAGCCGGCACCCCGGCTTCGGGCATCGAAAGAATAAAGGGTCGGCCTGGCGTCCTGGGGCATGGGAAGTTCGCTTTTCGCGAAAAATTCTTCCGGATCGGTCTGGGCCAGCACTCCGCTTTCGAGACTCCATGTTCCGATCTGAGTCTCCGCCATGGAAAATCCCTGCTGGCGAACTTCGCTCAGTTCATCCGAAATTGCCGCAATGTAACCTTCGGCGAACAGGGCGCTTCGAACTTCCTGCTGAATTTGCGCACGCTCGGCGGACAGTCTGGCGTTTTCCACCCGCAGGTCGCTGACCATGGCTTCCAGTTCGCCGATCCGCCGCAGATAGCCGCTGACCTCCCCTTCGGATGCCATGGTACCGCCCGTGGATTCTGTTTCCGCCGGAGTCTCGCTGACAGCCTCCGTTCCCGCATTCTCCCGGCTTTCGGCAATCTCCAGCGCTTCTTCCAGTTCGACAATACGGTCTTCCAGGATGGCGATTTTATCAAGGAGCACTTCGATGCGCTGGCGAAGGAGCTCACTGTCCGCCGCATCCGCAGCTTCATCGCTTTCTACGGTGGGTTCCCCTGCCCCGGAGCTGCTTTCCAGCAGAGCAAGCTCTTCCTGGAGAGAATCGACTTCGGCGTCGAGATTCGCTTTTTCCGTGAGGAGCTGCCCAACCTGTTCAACAAGCCGCAGATTTTCCTGCCTGAGTACGGATATCTCTTCGCTGAGATCTCCCACCTGGGCTGCCAGAGCGCTGTTCCGCTCGCCCAAGGCGGCCTGGCTGGCGCTGAGGGCGCTGACATCATCGACGGAATACAGTCCCGCGTCGTCGGTCACCCGGCTGAGGCTCGCGCCGGTTAATTTTCCCGCGCTCAGGGTACCGGGAAGCACCACCGAATCATCGCTGATTGCCAGGGTGGTGCTGTAGCTTTCGCCGTCAATAATTATGCCGTCGATGCTCAGGCCATCTTCGGTAATGGACACCGTGGCGAAATCCAGAACAACATTCGCCGGTAGCAGGGGACTATCGCTTTCGGGGACCAGCTCCGAAACGACCCAGTTTCCGCCGATATTCCGGAAGATCACCGAATATCTCGTTCCGTCCATCAGCACCGACCGGATGACAAAGGTACCCGGTCCGGCAATGCTGAGCCGGGCATCTGAGAAATCAACGGAATCCAGATCGAGTTGGGAAAGATCGACCACGCTATCCTGGGCGCCGATGCCCGCCGCGATATATAGAAAAATAATCATTCCATAGATGAAAATGCGTTTGCGAATGTTCATTTCTTCCCCCAAAAACAATAGCGATGGATTCCTCTATTAGCTTTTCGGCATTTTTTCACAATGCTTAATACTCTGGACATCAGGTTGCCAAAACTCACCGGCGATGGACTATAGTAAGAGAGTACCAATATCCGGCTGCTCTGATATCCGAGGAGAATCATGCTTCCAGCAGAAGAACCCCTGCGGGCTTTCCAGAAAATCCTCTCTTCTTTTGCGGATAATCCCCGTGAAATCCTGAGTTGGCAGTTTATCACCAGGGAATTTTCGGTTACCCCGATTTTCAGTGACTTCGAAGATCAGATGACGCTCGTATTTGAAACCCTGTTTTCCGGTGATGTCTCTCGAGTGCTGGCGCGTATCGATTATCGACTTCCGGATGAGGATCGGGTCTTCGGGCGGCTGTATTACCTCATCTCAGCAGTTCGCGGAGCCACTGAGAGCATTCTGTCCTCCCGATCCCATCGGGACCGCCAGGTTGCGGACCAAATATTAATTCCGCGCCGGGGTCTCGACGCCGCCATTGCGGCCCTCAGCGATCAACTGACCGGACAGATAAACATCTCATCCAGAATCACCTCCGAATTGATCGAACTGGACCTGGAAATTCCCGTGACAGATATCGAGGTCCAGAAGGAACTCGCGCCGGTTGATTTTGAAGAATTGCGCATGAAGCTCGCCGATGAAGATATGCGGGTATCACTGCTCAGAATGTTTTCTGAACAGACACCCCTGCGCTTCCAGGAATGGGAGCAGGCGTACCGCAACGGCCGAATCGCGGAAGCCCACCGTATCATGCACAGCATAAAGGGAAGCGCCTTGAATATCTCGGCGCAGCGGCTGGCCAAATACGCCCGCCGACTGGAAATGCAGCTCAAAAACAACAATACTGAAGATGCGGAAGAGCTGTCCTCCAGGGTCCGGGACGAACTCGACGAGGCGGTTTCGATTATAAAAAACTACTTAGCCAACGGACAGGAACAGTAATGGCAGATATTTTGTACGCTGAAGATGAATTCACGAATCGTCGACTCATTCAAATTCATCTCGAAAGAGCGAAGATCAGCTGCGATCTTGCCAGCGACGGGGAAGAAGCCTGGGAAATGTTCAATAAGGAAAGTTACCGCTTGATCATCCTGGACCAATACATGCCCGGTATGAACGGCGATGAGCTGGCCCGTAAAATCAAAGCGGTCGATCCGGATATCCCCCTCATCGCAATCACCAGCGACGATACTGAAGCAGGGAGCCTGAAAAAGGCCGGATTTTCCGAAGTTTTTATTAAACCGCTGCGCGGCAGGGATTATATTGATACAATAGTAAAATACCTTAAGCCCTGAGTGGCCGCGGAGCGACGTTTGAACAGCCTATTTTTCCGTATCACTTCACATGTGATCAAACCAATCCCCGGATTGTTTTTAATCCTAATACTGCTCGTATCCATATCCGGAACGCAGGAACTCTTTGCTCAGGATGCCGATGAGAACAAGACCTTTATCATGAGCATGCGTTCCGGTGAAATCGAGCTGAACCCCTTGTTTACCTACACTTCCCTCGAAGCACAGATTTATACGGCGCTGTACGAGGGACTGGTGGCATATGACCCGTTCTCATTACGTCCCATCGACGGGGTGGCGCGAAGCTGGGAAATTCTGGATGACGGGACGCGTTATCGCTTTTCCCTGAATCAAGATGCGCGGTACTGGAACGGAGATCGGGTCACCGCCGATCACTTCCGGGATTCCTGGCTGAAGATGCTGAGTCTCGGCGAACAGTCACCCTTCGGCTTCCTACTCGATCCGGTTACCGGGGCCAGGGATTTCAGATTAGGGCGCAATCCCGATCCGGAGAGTGTTGGGATCATTGCCGTTTCCGATGACGTCCTGGAAATAACCCTGGATAATCCCACAAGTCACTTCCTGTCCATCCTGGCTCACCAGAGCCTGGTAGCCATACACCCGGATAATCTCCATACGGAAGACTGGAGCGGACTGGACAGCCCCCTGGGCAGCGGTCCGTATCAGATCATCGAACGCAATGAAGATCGGATCCTCATGGAACGCAATGAATATTACTGGGACCGGGATCACTCGGAATATGATCGGATCCTCATTCAATTCAACGATGATAACTCCGACGCCACGGCCCGCTTCAACAGCGGCGAAATTCAGTGGTTGTACAGCGGGTTCAATTACTCAGAAATACAAATTCCCAACAGCCTTCAAATCACCCCTCAGTTTGCAACGAGCTACTACTTCTTCTCGGCGGAAAAGCCCCCTTTTGATGACGAGCGGATCCGCAGGGCCCTGATGCTGCTGCTGCCCTTGAACGAAATACGCTCAGAAGAGATTTATTTCGTCCCCAGCGCCAATCTCATTCCCCAAATCCCCGGCTATCCGGATGTAAACGGAATCGAGGATCGGGATGTAAAGGCGGCCCTCGATCTGCTGAAGGATGCGGGGTACGAAGGCGGACTGGGTCTTCCCGAAATACAAATCGTCCTGACCGATGACCGGGAATCGATGCGCATCGCCGCACTCATGGAAGAGGCCTGGACCGAATCCCTGGATGTCAGGGTGACCAGCAGTTTTCTCGGATACCGCGAGCATCAGGAAGCCATGCGGCAGGGCGAATTCGTCATTGGCAGCCTAGCCTGGGTAGCCGATTATGCCGATCCGATGAGTTTTTTACAGCTTTGGACCTCCGACAGCACCATAAATGACTCGGGCTATCGAGATGATGAATTCGATTCCCTGCTTGAGGAGAGCAACGGCCTCAGCGGAACCGAGCGCTTCGAGCAACTCGGCAGGGCTGAGGAATACCTCTTACAGTCGGCGGTGGTAATGCCGGTGAGCCACAGTCCGTCATTTAATATCATCGATCTCGAAGTAGTTGGAGGGTGGTACCCCAATCCCCTGGACATCCATCCATTCAAGTATTTTTACGAAATTTCCCGAAAGCCCCCGGCTAATGTGGCTAGCGCCGGGGACCTTTGACCTTCGAGGTATTTTTATATATACTAACGAATTCCTGATGATCCGCCGCTAATTGACTGGTTAGGGCGAATTTCCATATGTAAAATCAGTTGCCAGGAGTAAACCCAGCATGTCGACAACCTTTAAGG
>CAWZYW010000176.1:0-5737 GCA_963966255.1 uncultured Salinispira sp.
GTAAATGCTGCAGGTTATAGAGGATTTCCAGGCTTCCCTGAGCCCGTTCGGCATTTTTGGGATGGATGCCGGCGAACTCATCCCTGGATGCCATGGCGTCATTAATCCTGGGGTTATACTTCATGGTACAGGAGCCCAGGGGATACATATTCGAGTCTATTGAATAATTCAGCCCGGCCAGCCGGGTGAAATGCCTGATGACGTGGAGCTCATTGTGCTGGGGAAAACTCAAGGCTGCCGGCCCTTCTTCCCCGCGGGCCATGGTCTTCAGCGCCTCGGGCATATCTTCATCACCGGGTTCCGGATAGATGTATTGGTTCACCCGGGAAGTGTCGGTGTTTTCCCAAAGGAGGGGTACGAGTCTGTCATTCATGAGTTTCCTCCCCTGCCGATCAGCTCAACCAGCTGATCTAGCTGATCCCGGGTCTGCAGTTCCGTAGTGGAAATCAGCAGCCGATGCTCATCAAGTTGAATACCCGGGATAATCCCGGCTTTCTCACCAGTACTAAACAGCTTATCCACAGGAAAATCACAAGTGATAAGCATTTCCCTGAAATGAAGGGCTTGAGGATCCTCCACCGTAACTCCGGAAAGATTATTGAGTTTCCCGATCAGATAATGGGCGTTGGATACGCAGCGCTTCGCCACGCGCTTTATTCCGTCGCGGCCCAGGGCGGCCATGTAGGCGATTGCCCTGACGGCCATGAGTCCCTGGTTCGTACAGATATTGCTGGTGGCCTTCTCCCTGCGGATATGCTGCTCCCGGGTGCTCAGGGCCAGTACAAAGCCCCGGCGATCCTGGTCGTCGGTGGTTTCACCGGCAAGGCGTCCGGGCATTTTGCGTACCAGTTTGCCCCGCACCGCGAATATGCCAAGATAGGGTCCCCCGAAATTCACCGGGATACCCAGCACCTGTCCCTCACCGGTGTACACGTCGGCACCAAGGTCTCCCGGCGGAGTTATAAGACTCAGCAATAACGGGTCGCCGTGGATATGAAGAAGCATGCCCCGTTCTTTCGCCCGGACCGCCAGATCAGCAACATCGGCCACCCTGCCATGGTAATCGGGCAGGAATAAGCTCAGGGCCGCGGCTTTCTCGGGCAGTTCGAAATCGGGATCGAACACATCGGCATACACAACGTCGGCATCGGTGAATTGCATGTAGGTTTCGGCAACTTCCCGATATTCCGGATTGATCCGGTTCGCGATGACGATAGTGTTTCCCGTTTTTTTATTGGCTTCGTACATCATCCGAAGAGCTTCCGCGAAAGCCGTGGAACCGTCGTAATGCGATGCATTGACCACTTCCATGCGGGTCAGTTCGGTGAGGTAGGTCTGATATTCGAACAGGGTCTGAAGAGTACCCTGGCTGACTTCTGCCTGATACGGCGTGTACGCGGTGGCGAACTGTCCAAGAGATGAGACATAGTCCACCGCGGCCGGAATATAGTGAAAATAGTGCCCGCCGCCGGAATAATTCGCCATGCCCGTCAGCCCGGCGTTTTTCCGGGCGAGGGCGGCAAAATGCTGCCGGATGGACCGCTCGTCCATACCATCCGGCAGATCGATAGCGGGGTATCGCAGCTCTTTGGGAATCTGCTTGAACAGGTCTTCCAGGGAGCCGAGGTTCATAACATCCAGGATCTCTTCGATCCTGGCTTCATTTCCGCTGAAATTCATTAATCGTCGAGCTCCGAGGTGTAGGATTCGTAGGCCGCGGCGTCCATCAGGCTTTCCAGTTCGCTTTCGTCAGCCGCCTTGATCTTGATGATCCATCCTTTACCGAAGGGATCCTCATTGATGATTTCCGGGTTGTCTTCCAGTTCCGAATTGACCTCTGCGATCTCCCCCCCCACCGGCACGAATACGTCGCTGGCGGCTTTGACGCTTTCAACCACACCGAAGGCATCGCCCTGGGAGAATTCGGCTCCCACCTCCGGAAGCTCTACGAACACTACGTCACCCAGGCTGTCCTGAGCGTAATCGGAGATGCCGACGACGATGAGATCGCCTTCTTTCTTGGCCCATTCGTGGGACTTCTGATACTGCACGCTGGTATCGTACTTCATTCCTATTCCTCCTGAGGGATGCGTGGGGGTCACAGAACGCGGTAGATGGGTCGCTTGACGACTTCAGCCGCTTTCCGCCTGCCCCTGATGTCAATATACACCTGATTTCCGATCTGTGAACTCCCCTGGCGAATATAACAATTAGCGTAGAAAGCCTCGAGGGTCGGGCTGGCCATTCCGCTGCAGACCCAGCCGATCTCGTCACCGTTTTCGTCAAAAAATTTCATATCCTGCCGGGGCATTCCCTGATCACTCAATTTCACGGTCCGTAGCTTGTGAAAGTCGTCTTCTTGCGCATAGCGGGCCTGGATCGCCACTTTACCGATGAAATCAGGATCCCCTGCGGCGAGCCTGCAGGCCCATTTGAGCAGGGCCTCCCGGGGAATTATGTCCTCGGTCAGTTCATGGCCGTAGAGGGCATATCCAGGCTCGAATCGCAGGCTGTCCCTGGCCGCAAGGCCCACCGGTCCGCATTCAACGCCCCGGGCCTCGGCCTGTTCGAGAAGGAGATTCCACAAGCTCAGGATCGCTGCGTTCGGGGCGTAGATTTCCACCCCGTCCTCGCCGGTGTAGCCCGTCCGGGTAAAGATACCGTCGTCCAGGAGGTTTCCTCTGGAAATTGAGTTCCGTTCGCCGATATCTGAGACTTTGTCTCCGAAACCGCAGAGTTGCAGCAACTCCATGGCCTTTGGCCCCTGAAGGGCGATCATTCCCACGTCATCGCCGATATTTTCAAGACGGAACGCCGATCCGTGACCGGCTATCCAGTCGAAATCCTTTTTCCGGTTCGCGGCGTTGACCACCAGGAGAAAGGTGCTCTCGTCCAGACGAAAATTAAATATATCATCGAGTATGCCGCCGTCCTCCCGACATATAAGACCGTATGATCCGGTTCCCGGTTTCAAAGCCCCGACCGGGGAGGAAATTATTCGTTCGTAGTCCGCGAGAGCTGATTCATCCGGACAGCTGATTAAAAAACGGCCCATGTGGCTGATATCGAACAAACCGCAACTCCGGCGTACCATCAGGTGCTCCTGCTTGGCGCCCGATTGGTAATTTACCGGCATGTCCCAGCCGGCAAAGTCGACCATTTTTCCGCCGTGGGCCCGATGCCACGAATTCAGACAGGTTTTTGCTGTTTCCATATCTATACTATACACCCGAAGAACAAAGCTGTGGTGGTCGATTTTATCCACAAGTTATACACAATAGCAAATCATTGTATTTTAAGCATTTATAATCAGCTGGAATTTTAGTTGGGATTTTTGAATAATTTTTTATCGATTAGGCATCCTTAAATTATAATATTTGGAGTTATTTTTGTTAGGATTATGATAGTTTTCTGTTGCCATTCAGCAATCGCAAAGTAGTGAAGCGACGGTAATCCGCAATCAAGGTTTTATCCACAACATATACACAAAAGCCCGGCCATATAGACCGGGCAATTGTTTATCCGTCATCAGAATGAATATTCGTTTATCAGCGATAACCCTTGTAAATAACACGGACCTGTTTTATCAGTCCCTCGCCCTCGCTTATGGTATCGATATTTTCGATATCGTTCAGGGTGGTGTGAATAAGCCGGCGCTCGAATGGATTCATCGGCTCGAGTAATTTGGATTTTTTCGTCCGGAGCACCTGATCCCCGACTTTCTGGGCGAGGCGGATAAGGGCTTCTTCCCGGCGGCTGCGATAATTTTCCGCATCGATCACCACTTTAAGGTTCTCGTCGCTCAAGCGGCTGACCATTACATTCGCCAGCAGTTGAAGGGCGTCCAGGTTCTTACCCTTTCGCCCGATGAGGATTCCGCTGTGCTGGGAATCAAGTTTCAAGGCGATTTTCTGTTCTTCCCGGTACATGATGCTCACCGTCACGTCATAACCCATTTTCTCGATCATGGACCGGACAAAATCTATGAGCCCGTGCTCCAGATCATTCTCCGGTTCGGGATTCGGGTTGTAGTACGTCGATGGGGTCCGCTCATTGGCACCCTCGTGGGTATGTACCCGGATCACAACTTTTTTCTGAAGATTGAGAAAACCGCTTTTCTGGGTTTCCAGGATCTCTACGTCGAACTGGTCCCGTTCCAGGCCCAATTCTTCGATCGCCAGATCCATGGCTTCCTTTTCTGTTTTTCCTTCGAATTCGTAAACCATATTCTA
The DNA here is from genome assembly GCA_963966255.1 of uncultured Salinispira sp. GTDB lineage: Bacteria > Spirochaetota > Spirochaetia > DSM-27196 > Salinispiraceae > Salinispira. The sequence continues at coordinate 4,233 of CAWZYW010000176.1, forward strand.
TGCTCCTGACCCGCGGCTAGTTAGCCGCCTGGGTTGCTTTCTTATGAGTGAAAAAATTGTACAGCAGCTGCTGCCCGGTGGTGATGATGTTCTGGAATATCCAGTACACCAGGAGTCCGGAGGGCATGTTGTACATGATGAAGAAAAACATGATGGGCATACCGAGGGTCATCATCTTCATCTGCGCGTTATTCTGCGAAGCGTCCGCCGGCTGAGTGAACTTTGTTGAAATCAGCTGAGTCGCGACGAATATGATCGGAAGGAGCCTCAGGGCGTCCCAACCGAGCAGCGGAATAGTGAACGGGAAGTTGACGATCGCCTCGGGACTCGAAAGATCGGTGATCCATCCCGGGATGAATACCGCGCCGCGCAGGTCGAAGTGATTGTTGAACAGGCTGAACATCGCGATGAAGAACGGGAACTGAAGAAGGATCGGCAGACATCCTCCTAGTGGATTCACCCCTTCCTTCTTGTACAGCTCCATGGTTGCGGCGTTCAATTTCTGTGCATCGTCGCCGAATTTCTCCTTGAGGGCGCTCACCTTGGGACCGATTTCCCGCATCTTAGCCGTCGATTCATAGCTCTTCCGGGTAAGGGGGTAAAGCACCAGCTTCACAAGGATGGTGAGCAGGATGATGGACACTCCCCAGTTGGGAATCAGGCGATAAAACATATCCAGCAGCCATTTCAGCGGCCGTTCGAGCCAGCCCAACCAAGAGGATTCGATCAGAGTGTCGAATTGAAGGTCCCGGATACCGAAGAAATTGTCCTCGGCATTTTCGTACTGACTCAGAACCGGGGCGGATTTCGGACCGAAGTAGAAGCGGAAGGTGTCGTTCACCCGGCTGCTTTCAAGAGCGGGGCGGACCAGGTGAAGCTGGCTTCCCTGAATTCCTTCGCCGGTAGGTTCGGCGCCGAAAACCACCTGTGATCCGGTGTTGCCCATGGTGGCCAGGGCCATGAAATACTTGCCATTGACTGCCGCCCAGGGGCTCAGTTCTTCCAGGCTCTGGCGGTCGCCGTTGGCGATATTGGTGATATCCCGGCGCCGGTCGCCGTCGAGATAGCTGAACTTCCGGAAATCGGCACCGGCTCGCCGGCCGGCCAACTCTTCGAATGCCGGGGCGATTTGAGGGCCGATGGAAAGGGTATAGGCGTCACCGTCGAAATTCAGGGGGACGAAGTCGTTTACGGAGTTCCGCAGTTCCACATCGAGCTCGAACAGGTACTCACCTTCAGCGAAAGTATATCGCTTAAGCAGTTCGAAGGGCTGATCCTCGTACCCCCTGATCACCAGGGTCTGGTAAAACTCAAAAACCCGGTCGCCTTCACCACGGCGCAGGTTGAACACCGGATCGATCAGCTCGCCGTCAATGCCGCCGAGGGTCATCGTCAGACCGCTTCTGTCGGATTCGCCGAAGAAGAAATCAAGCGGTTCCCCGTTGTCGGTATGGCTGAGCAGCTGAACCGAAGTGATGTTGGCTCCCCGGGGGTTTATAATGACC
>CAWZYW010000177.1:0-5730 GCA_963966255.1 uncultured Salinispira sp.
TCCATGTCCATTGAAGTTCGAAGGCCTGGCTCAGGCTGAGGATTGCCACCGGCACGGTCTCCACCTCGTCGGCGCCGATGGAAACCACGTTGGCGAGCATAAACTCACCCCAGGAACCCAGGAATGCCAGGACCCCGGCGGAAAATATGCCCGGAGCGGCTATGGGCAGCACGACCTGAAAGATGGTCCGCCAGGTCCCGGCGCCGTCGATCCGGGCCGCATCGTCCAGCTCGTAGGGAACATTGGCGAAGTAACTGGCGATAAGGAACGAAGAAAGGGGCACCGCATAGGCCGCATTGGGGAGAATCATTGCCCAGTAGGTGCGGATGAGACCCATTGCCCGGAGCAGCACGAAGGTAGGGGCTATGACGATAATCGGCGGAATCATGCCGGCGATCTGCATGCCGTACAAAGTTGCCATCCTGTAGCGAAATCGAAGGCGAGCGATGGCATAGGCCGACAGGGGGGACAGAAACAGGGTTCCGATGAGGGCCCCGGATGACACCACGATGCTGTTGAGAATTGATCGCTGCACATTAAAACGATCACCGAGAACGGTGCGGTAATGCTCAAGAGTCGGGTCGGCGGGCCAGTATTCCACGGGGATGCGAAACTCCGTGCCGGCGGGCTTGATCGAAGTTATGCCGATCCACAGCAGGGGGGCCAGACACCATGCGGCGATGAGTATCAGCAGGAAACCCGAAGATATCCGCTTCCACTGACGTTGCTGACGTAAGGTCATGTACCGCCCCTATTCCCGGAAATTTAAATTTCTGCGAATCCGACCGATGTAAAACACGCCGATGATCGCTACCAGAGCGAAGGTCACCACCGCGTACGTCGATCCCTGACCGAACTGGGCATAGCGGAAGTATTCGGTGTATGCGAATGAACTCAGGGTGTCGGTGGACGTCCCGGGACCCCCCCCGGTCAGGCCGTAGACCACATCGAACACCCGTAAAGCATCCTGGGTACGATACAGAAGGGCCACGTACACCGTAGGCATCAGGATCGGAAGCGTGATGGCGAAGAAACGCCGCAGGGGACCGGCACCGTCAACTTTTGCCGATTCGAGGATCTCCCGGGGTACCAGCGCCAACCCTCCCATAAAAAAGAACGCCGCGATGCTCGCGCCTTTCCAGGTGTATGCCAGGGCAACGCTGCCCATGGCCAGGAACTGGTTTACCAGGAACAAGGGTGGCTGTTCGGCAAGCCCGGCTCTGACCACCAGGTCCGCGATGGGCCCCACGTCGGCATTCAACATCCAACGCCACATGGAGGCCTGAATAACTTTCGGAATTGCCCATGGGATGATGATAATCGCCCTCAGTATGCCCCGCACCCTCTGGGGGACGTGGAAGGTCGCAAGGGCCAGGCCCATGCCCAGACCGAGATCCAGGGCCACAACCGCCACGGTGAAGCCGATGGTGAACAGGAATGTATACCAGAACTGACCGCTTCCCATCACCGCCCGATAATTGTCCAGACCGGAAAACGGCGCGTTGAGCCAGTCGGTGGTCAGGTCGAGATCGAAAAACGTGTAAATGAATGTCTGGATAATCGGATAGTAATTAAAAACCACCAGCGCCAACAGCGCTGGCAGGACCAATAGTATCCCGGTGCGGGTCTCGCTTCCGTTGGAAATCAGAAAAAACTCCTGGGGAATCCCGCCACCTGCGAAAGGTGGCGGGAGATTCCGGATCAGTCCCGCAGGGCCTGGGCCCGTTCAGCCATGCTTGCCAGCACCGAATCGATAGATCGGGTGCCGGTAACCGCGGCATTGAGTTCCTCCTGAAGCATGCCGGAGAGCTGGGCGTAGCTTTCAGAGGGCGGTCGGTTGGTGGCCCGCTCCAGAAGCGGGATCAGGCGATCGACATTGGGATTGAAGTTCTGAACCTCGGGATCTTCATACAGCCCGTCGAAATATTGTACCGGGCCCCATGCCAGGGCAAAGCCTTTCTGCACCGCTTCGCTGGAGATTACTTCCATGACCCGCATCGCCGCTTCCTGGTTTTCACTGAAGGGATTTACGGCAAAGGCGAATCCGCCGGTGATGGAGACTTCTTCACCGTCGGGCTGTGCCGGGAAAGGCATCAGATCCCAGTTACCGGAGATCTGGGACTGCTCTGGGTCGTCGAGCCAGATGACCAGGTCATTATTGTCCCAGAGGAAGATCCCGTTGCCGCCGGCAAATCGCTGGCGTGCTTCGGTGCGCTGCCAGTTCTGCACCACCTGAGGCGAAACTCCGGTCTCGATGGACTGCCGCATAAACTCCAGGGCTTCCCGGCTGGCTTCTGAATCGAAAGCGTAGCTGCCGTCGGCATTGAGGTAGCTTCCGCCGAAAGCATGCAGCAGGGTCGAGTAATACATCACCAAGTCCTCATCCCGGGCGCCGGGCCAGAGAAATCCGCTGATTTCAGGATCTTCGGCCTGGACCGCCTGGATGATCTGAACCATTTCATCGATGGTTTCCGGCGGCTCGAAGCCGTACTCATCCAGAATATCAGTGCGGTAATACAAACCGGTCACGCTGCCCCAGAACGGAACGCCCAGGCGATCGCCTTCGTAGGAAAACGTTTCGAGGCCGGACTCGCTGAACCGTTCGTCAAGACCAGGCAGGGCTTCATTCAATGGCACCGCCCAGCCCGCGCGACCGAACTGGGTTACCCAGGGTTCGTCGATACCGTAGATATCGACGGTGGTATCCTGCGATGTCATCCAGATGATAAGAGTATCAAGCAGATCCTGGGCCATGGTTTCGTATTCGAGGACAATATCCGGGTACTGTCGGGCGAGTTCTGCGCGTATGGCGTCAATCGGCGCCGGCGCATCGGTGAAGGTGCTGGACAGAAACGCGTTGTAGCCGAGGGTTACCGTTACCGGTCCCTCCGGCGCAGGCTCCTCGCCACCTCCGCCGGCGAAGGCCAGTGACGGGATCATCAACAGCGCAAGCACTGCAATGACGGGTGATTTCCTCATGTGTTCCTCCTTGGTGTCACATCAATTCTTGTGAGATGCCGGACAGATTTGCTGCCGGGCATCTGTGTGCGTAATCTTGAAAGTACGGAAAAAATAAGCCCGGAGCCAGCGTTTTTGCGGTTTTCATCTCAGGGGCCCTCCCGGGAAAACTCAAGCATTCGGTATTCCGCCATGCCCCGCTGATACAGATTCAATAATGCGTTCCCCCCGAGAATATTATCGAAATAGCCGCCATGCAGACGAAATGCATTGAGGAACCCGCTGGCCGCATTTCCCAGGATCCGGAGCATATGTCGCCGGGCCATCAACTGACTCAAGTCGATGTTTCTTTCAAGAATAAAACCCTCACCGGCATAGGCCTGTACGAGATTCTGAACTGCGGTGACTCCCGGAACCCTCCAATGGCGGTGAAATCGCACCACCAACGGGTGCTGCGGATCAACATCCGGGGAGAGGAAATCATCAATGACGATGAGCCGGGTGCCCCTGTGGCACAACATCCTGAGGTTCGAAGCCAGGCGACGGTGGTCGGGATTATGCTGCATGCTTTCAATGGCGTACATCACATCCATGGGATCCTGAGAGGAAAACCATTCGGGATTGAGGTAGTCTGTCAGTTCCAGCCTTGTTCCCAGCTCGGCGGCGGTCCGAACCTGGACGGGGCTGATGGTGATCCCGAAATACTCCGCCGGATGGCGTTGGGAGAGATAGCGGATGCTTCCGCCGATACCGCAGCCCAGGTCCAGAACCCTGGCGGCCTTTGCCTTCCTTATTGTTTCAAGTACTAATTCATTGGAATGATGCGCCGCCTGAAATGAACCGCGCTTTCCCGCCGCATATAATCGGCGATGTATGGCACCGATGTTGAGCGATCGCCTGAAAAAGAGAAATCGGCGGGTGTTGACATCGTAGTAATCGGCGATCCGATGGGCCATGCTCTACCCCTCTAACAGTATTTTAACTGAATACATCATAACGGGACAACAAAAAACCCGATTCATGCTGTTTCCTACGCATTTGCTGGACTGAATCTATAGCCTTCCAATATATTTCCATGATGGACGAGTTCAATCCCGCCAAAAGCATATGGCTGCCCAGACTGAGCATTCTCATCTTACTTCATGCCGGGTGGGTAGCTTTCAGGGTCACCGGGCGCCCTTTCGAGTCTCCGGGAAGCTTCGCCCCGGGGACATTCTGGCTCCTGCTCCTGCCGGCCCTGCTCTATCCTGCGGTCATGGCTACCTGGCTATCGGTCCTGAGGCGCAAGGGCGACGCATCCCTTCTCGCCTTTTTTCGGCGACCGGCGAATTTCGTGAGCTATAGCCGGCCCTTTTTCCTCATGATCGGGGTAACCCTGGGCGCCCTTCTGATCGCCTGGCCCCAAAGCGGTATCAGCGACGGATTGAACGCCGGGCCCAGCCCGGTTGCCAGATCCGTCATGAGCCTGACCTCGGCGCTCCTGGTGGCATTCGGTTTCATGGGTGACTTTCTGGATGGATATCTCGCCAGACGGGAAACCCCCGAGTCGATACGACGATGGGGAACACCTGTCGAAGCCCGTCTGGCCGGACCCTGGCTCGATGCGGAAAGCGATTCGCTGGCTGTGTATTTTTCCTCCGCCGCGCTTGTGGGCCTGTCGCTCGCTCCGGAATTCCTGATGCTTCCCGCAATAGCCCGATACGCATACGCCATACCCTCGGTACTTATGCCTCCCAGACTGCATTATCCGCTGTGGTCCAAATGGTATTCCAAAACCGCAGCGGCGCTGCTCCAATGTCTGGTTGCGGCATACTGGATCAGCGCGGTATTCGGCATCCCCAGCGGCGGCCCGGTATTTCAAAGCATTGCCATAATTATTTGCTCGATGATCGGGATAAGCTTCGCTTTTTCATTCTGGTTCCGATTTGAGACGGCGTTCCGCTTATTACCGGTAAAGCGACCCGGCCTTCTGAAATCCTGGCTGGTCTATTACATCGTGCCCTTCGTGCTTTTTCCCGCGCGATTTCGCAGGATGATCAAGCTGTACGGAACGTTTATCCGCCCCGGCGATCTGGTCTATGATGTGGGCTCCCACCTCGGCAACCGTATCTCGGTATTCCTGTACCTGGGCGCCAGAGTGCGGGCATTCGAACCGCAGGCCGATTGCATCCCTCCTTTGAAGGAATGGTTCGGCACGGAACAGGATGTAAGCCTCCGCTTCGCGGCTCTCGGCGATTCGGCCGGAGAGACATCCATTTACGTCTCCCGAAACTATCCGACCCTGAGCAGTATCGATCCGGAGTGGGTACGCCAACGTTCCGGCGACCGCGGGTTTTCGAACATCAATTGGGAGGAAAAAGACCGGGTACCGGTGACTACCATGGACTCGGAAATACGCCAGAGCGGGATACCGGCGTTTACAAAAATCGACGTGGAAGGCTTTGAAGCCCAGGTTCTGAAGGGCAACAGCGCGGCGCTTCCGGCCCTGAGCTTCGAATTCCTCCCGTCCGATACTGACCGCGCCATGCTCTGTCTTGATGAAATTGAACGAATAGCAGTCTACGAGTTCAACTATTCGCCGGGTGAAAGCATGAGGCTCGTATGGGATGAATGGCGGGACGCTGGTTCCATGAGGGATTACCTCGACGCGTATCCCCTCGGCATGCGCAGCGGAGATGTCTATGCACGTCTCAAATAGAATGTTGCGACCGCTCCTGGCGCTCCTCGCGACCCATCTTCTGTTCTCATCGTATCTGCTGCTGGCCATTGAAA
>CAWZYW010000178.1:0-5719 GCA_963966255.1 uncultured Salinispira sp.
GGATGCGGTAAAACCAGTCTACTGGAAGAGCTCGCCCTTCATGGTTCCTGGGATCATCCCCGGCTGCAGATAGTCGACAGTCTGAAGGTGGGCTATATCCGCCAGCACCCCCAATTTCCCCCGGAGGCCGGAACCCTGGAAGATCTGGTTCGCAGCTGGGGGCCCCTGAGCCGGGACCAGGCCTTCGCTTTGCTCAAGCCCATGAACTTCGATTACGGGGAAATGAACAAGGCTCCCGGGTCCCTCTCAGGCGGCGAGATGAACCGGGTACAGATCGCCCGGATGATGTACGAGAAACCTGATCTGCTGATTATGGATGAGCCGACCAATCACCTGGACATTCCATCCCGGGAAGCCCTGGAATCCGCTCTGGAGGACTTCGTCGGAACCCTCCTGGTGGTCAGCCATGACCGTTACTTCCTGGACCGGGTGGCGGATCACATCGCCGAAATCGACCAGCGCCGGATCACCCTCTTTCCCGGCAGCTTCAGTGAGTACTTCCATCACCGGGGAGCCGGGCTTCACCCTGCATCCAGCGGTAAAATAGGCCGACGGGGGAAAGAAATCCGGACGGGCTCCGCGGCGAAACCTCGTCCTGATGAACTGCAAAAGCTCGAGCAGCGCATCGAAGCCGCCGAGGCCGATTTGGCGAAGCGGGAAGCCCAGATCAGCGAAGCCCTGGAACGGGGCGACCATCAACGGGGACGGCAGCTGTCGGCCCGCCTGGCCGGGGAGAAGAAGATTCTCGACCAGCTGTACAGCCAGTGGGAGACCGCACAGGAATAAAGCGTGTTGCAGCCCGGCCTTCCCGGCGACTTTGCAGATTAGATGTCGACGGCAGTTTCGCGTCCCGCTTTGGAAGGAATGATTATGAATCCTGGTCCGGGGAAAACTCGTCAAAGGCACGGATCTCAAAGCGCTGCTCCTCGATTTCCCAACCGGCTTCGAGGAGCAGGGGTATGAATTCGGATGGCGGGCTTATCAAATGCCCATATCCCACCGCCAGGACCAGGGTTTGGGCCCCGGGGTTCTCATCAAGAGCCTGGTCGAGGACCGAAACCCAGCGCTCCTCCCGCGGACGCCAGATCCATTTTGCCTGGTTCGAATCCAGAATATCCCGGACGCTCCGATCGAGTTCTTCCCATGCCCTTGAAGCATTCTCAAAATCATATTCTGACGGAAGGATAATATTTCCGGATATCCAGCTGTCCACAAGAAACTGAAGCTTTTCGAGTTGGCTATCCTCAATCTCATCACGGGTCATCGGGAATGTTAGTCTTGAGATCAGATATTCCATCTGGGCTTCATCATTCGTGAGGGTATCCTGCAATTCCCAGATCATAATTGGGTCGTCAAGGCGACGGTCGATCAGATCCCGCTCCCGCGCCATCTGCTTGTAGATCCCGTCGATGGAGTAATCCGTCGGATTGCCCCAGGCACGAAGAATAATCTCATCGTACAGAAAGTCGTTCGCATGGTAGGGCCGGGAGGCGTACAGCATTCTCTGTCGGCCCACGTGGTCCAGCAGGGGATACGCGTCGACTAATTCCCGGAACGCGCGCTCCTGATCAGGATCCCAGGCGGTGATGATTTCCTCGACCGATGGCCGTTCCGGACCGTTTCCGGTTACCAGTTCGGTCAGCCGGTTATATTCATCATCGGTAAATCCGGTTTCCCCCGCTTCGGAGAAAAACAGGGACGCCTCATCGAAAAACCGGCTGACATTCATCTCCCTTGAGCTGATGTCCTCGAACATTTTCCCGGTCATCGCGTGGAATGTTCCAAGGATATGCATGGTATCATCGCCCCTGATCAGGGAAATCGAAGGAGGTGTTATCGGCTCGGGAGCATGGCAGCCGCCGAGGAATACAAACACCCCGGAAGATATGAGTATCAGCTTGATTGTTTTAATTACCATAACAGCACCTTTGGAGTTTTAATGAAGAAAATAATATCAGCGCTACCGAGCATGGTCAATCGGGCTGAAGGAGCTGCGAATCAGTAATAAATCACAAACGGGTGGCTAATGTGTCCCAGGGCTTTCCGGCTCATCGGCGGGAAATCGCTGCTGTTGCGCAGGTTCGGCCGCAAGCGGAGGCTGTAATGTTCCAACAGCCCGTTGAGGCCTTCCAGGGAGGGTCTGCGGTATTCTCCAGACGGGAGGAAACTCAGGGAGTACTGCTCCCGGCGCCTGCGGGTGACCAGCACCGCCGAGGGAAGATCGATTTTCAGCCGCCGAGCATGGACCAGTTCCAGTCCCAACCCGGTGGGTCCGCGGTTGAGCAGCCAGCTCATTCCGGGCAGCATCAGCATGGTTTCGCCGTTTTCGTCGAATGAGAGGTCGAGAGGACAAAAACGGAAGGCCCGTTTGCTGCCGTCGGAGTTTTCGCTTCTAAGGTCTATCTGCTCATCAGCGCGGATATCATTCCAGACTTCCAGCATCTGAGGCGCATAGCGCTCCACCTCGTAGCCCTCGCGGATCCACGGGTGTTGAAGATAACTGTCCATTATGATCTCAGCCATATCTTCGATCTGCAAAAAATCGTTGACGATTCGGCCGGCGATCTGGCATTCGATGTCTGCGAGCTTCAATGTCTGCCTGAGACCTCTGCTCACACTCGCTTCAAGGGCGAATGCGCTCTCCAGCTGGTATTCCGTCCTTCGCTCTTTGCCCTGACGTGAGGTGATGATGCGGGAATGGATGCCTCCCGAAAAAGTAAGCTTGCCGGCTGCGTCGGCGAGTTCGCTGATGTTTCCCCCTATGAACAGGGCGCGCAAATCATTCTCCCGCAGTTCTGCCCGCCCCTGCATATTCGCGGTGACTTCCCGTTCGGGCCGGGCCGATTCCACCCGTTGGTCCGGCATTGATAATTTAGCCAGCGGAGATGCGCTCATCTGGGATCTCCGGAGTTTTTTGGGAAAACTATCGGGGAAGCGCTGGGCGATGAATGCCGGAGTCATCACCGGCAGGTCATAGCTGGAACAGGAAATGCGCTGAGGGGGGATTTCTGAAGTATCCGTTTCCTGCCCGTTCTGGTTGCGGCGGTCGGCCAGGCGAAGGAAATGCAGATCGGATGCTCCTGTCGAGAGATGGAATCCTTTGGCTATCAGCGTAGAGAGAATTTCACCTCCCGATCCGATCGATTCCGCATGATCGCCGTCAAATCGGAGAATAACGGAGACTTCATCGCTGCTGTGCAGGGCATCCGCCGCTGCGGCTTGCTCTATGGAACGATGAAGCTTTCGCAATGTGCTGACGACCCGTGTAGCGGCGCGCCGGCCCCCATCTCCAGCTGCGATATCTACCACCGGAATATAATCCCTCAGCGCGGATGCGGCGCGGAACAGGCAGGGGTGCCCGGGTCTGCCGCCGGGGAGGAGAATTTCCGCGGGATTTTCCCGGTACTGCCGGGCGGCTTCATCCCGATGATGGTCATGCCAGCGGGGCATAAAAACCGGCGACTTGCCGGGAAAGAGACTTGCGTAGCGTCCGCCGACGTTCTGCATTTCCCTGGCCAGTTCCCGCTCGCTGTACAGACCGTGAAGGGCTCCGCAGTCGCTGTCGGCTAACACCGCGATGCGATCGGACTGGAGGAACGGATCGAGCTGCTTTCTGATATCCCCGCCCAGTTCTTCCAGCAGATCCAGCGGGCTATGGATCGCCAGGCTGAATTCCCGGGCCTGATCGCCGTCCCGCAGCAGCGCGATCAGGTTTTCGATGTGCCGGGGAGCGCTTTCTCGCCGGAAAATGCTGAAAACCGGTATCGGAGTGAGATTTGTCATGTATTTCCTCATCGTTCTGCTTAGCGCCGAACCTGCGGGGATTCGGCTATCCAACAGTTGTACCATAAAAAAAATGAATGGTCAGGATATTTTCCAGTTGATGTTTGGCGAGATCTTTTGTATTTTACACCCACTCTAGGACATTCAACAATCTGTCTCAACAAAATCTCTAATGAGGTGCGAATCGTATGGCTAAACAATTGCAGTTCAATGAAGAAGCACGCAGAAGTCTGCTTCGTGGTGTGGAGAAGCTCTCCAATGCGGTCAAAGTGACCCTGGGCCCCAAGGGCCGCAACGTCCTGCTCGACAAGAAATTCGGCGCTCCGACCGTTACCAAGGACGGTGTTTCCGTCGCGAAGGAAATTGAGCTGGAAGAGCCCTTCGAAAACATGGGCGCACAGCTCGTCAAGGAAGTCGCCACCCGGACCAATGACGTGGCCGGTGACGGTACCACCACCGCCACCGTACTGGCGTACAGCATTGTTCGCGAAGGCCTGAAAGCCGTCGCCGCGGGAATCAATCCCATGGGCATCAAACGGGGAATCGACACCGCCGTTGAAGCGGCCGTGGAAGAGATCCGCAAGATCAAGAAAGACATCAAGGATAAGGAAGAGATCGCTCAGGTCGCTGCCATTTCCGCCAACAACGACAAGGAAATCGGTGAGGAAATCGCCAATGCCATGGAGAAGGTCGGCAAAGACGGTGTTATCACCGTTGAGGAAAGCAAGACCATCGACACCACCGTGGACTTCGTCGAAGGTATGCAGTTCGACCGCGGTTATCTCTCCGCGTATTTCGCCACCAACCGGGACACCATGACCACCGTCATGGAAAACCCCTATCTGCTGATCCACGACAAGAAGATCAGCTCCATGAAGGACCTGCTCCCGATCCTGGAAAAGATCGCCCAGAGCGGCAAGTCCCTGCTGATCATCGCGGAAGATGTTGACGGCGAAGCCCTTTCCACCCTGGTGGTCAACAGCATTCGCGGTACCATCAACGTTTGTGCCGTCAAGGCTCCCGGCTTCGGTGATCGCCGCAAGGCTATGCTGGAAGACATCGCCATCCTTACCGGCGGTACCGTCATCAGCGAAGAGCTCGGCATGAAGCTCGAAAACGCCGACATCGACATGCTCGGCCAGGCAAAGAGCATCAAGGTCGACAAGGAAAACACCACCATTATCAACGGCGATGGCAAGCCCGGTGACATCAAGGACCGCATCGCCCAGATCAAGGCTCAGATCCAGGAGACCACTTCCGATTACGACCGGGAGAAACTCCAGGAACGCCTGGCCAAACTGGCCGGCGGCGTGGCAGTCATCAACGTAGGCGCAGCCACCGAAGTGGAACTGAAAGAAAAGAAGCACCGGGTAGAGGACGCCCTGTCCGCCACCCGCGCAGCCATTGAAGAAGGCATAATCCCCGGCGGCGGTCTTTCCCTGATTCAGATCGTACCCAACATGGAAAAGGCTGATCTCGACGCGCTTCCCGAGGACGAGCGCATCGGTTTCAAGATCGTGACCCGCTCCCTGGAAGAGCCCATCCGCCAGATCGCCATCAACGCCGGTCTCGACGGCGCGGTTGTGGCAAACCAGGCCCGCAGCGAGAAGAAGGGAGTTGGTTTCGACGCCTACCGCATGGAATGGGTGGACATGATCAAGGCCGGTATCATCGATCCGGCGAAGGTAACCCGCTCGGCCCTGCAGAACGCCGCGTCCATCGCCGGCCTCCTGCTGACCACCGAATGCGCGGTCACCGATCTTCCCGAGAAGGAAGAGCCCATGGCCGGCGGCGGCCCCGGAATGGGCGGCATGCCCATGATGTAATTCCGTCTCCCGCGCCGACCAGGCGCGGTGTGGAAAAAAGCCGCCCGGCGATGCCCGGGCGGTTTCTTATGAGGCCCCCTGTCAAGAGATTATTTCAGGTATTAAAGATC
>CAWZYW010000179.1:0-5682 GCA_963966255.1 uncultured Salinispira sp.
GGCGGTATATTACCATCCCGAAACCATCAAAGCCAGCGCAGCTGCGGATTCGGTTGAATGGGTCGGGCACTCCCTGCCGTATATTGGCAGGAAATCGGCGGGAATCCGATCAGGCACCGATCTTCCCGAATTGCCACTGAATCGGGTTCCCTTTGATGAGTTTCGGGCAGTTCATGATGAACGGTACCTGCGGGGCATTACCAACCGTGCAAAAGGAATACAGGAACCCGAAATCCGGATAAGTATGGAGTGCCGGAATCTGTGGATGGCGATTCCCGGTTACGAATTCGGTCTGGGGGGTCTGTATTCCGCCATAGATCAGATGAAAAAAGGAATCCTGGACCGGGCGTACTGCGGAGTCTTGCCAAGTCATCATGCATATACTGCGAGGGGCCACGGGTATTGCATGGTCAACAGTCTGGCCGCGGCAGTTCGGTATGCCCGGAAGGTCGGGTTTCAAAAGGCCCTGATACTGGACTGGGATCATCATCATGGAGACGGAACCCAGGAAATATTCACCGATGATCCGGATGTATATCAGATCAGCGTTCACAGCGGTTTCGATCTTTACATGGCCAGCCAAAAAGTCCTTGAAGCCGGATTGGAACCAGCGGGTCGGAAGGCCGGTCATCGAAATATCCCCATCCTCGAAGAGATGCTCAGTGATGATTTTTATTATGGGGAACTGGGATACTCCGGACGAATTTATCGCAGCCACAACGCATTGCACGCCTTCGGGGATGCCCTGGAAGAGCTTCCCTGGTGTCCGGATATCATCTTTATCTTCGATGGACATGATGCCCATCGGGACGATTGCGGTGCGGAGGTAAGCCGCTGGGATGATGATGATTTCAGAACCCTTTCACGACTTGCCTTGAAGGCCGCGCGGACTCATTCCTGTCCCGTGGTCTCCATGCCGGGAGGCGGATATGTGCCGGGCATAAGTATCAGATTGGGAATCCTGCATCTCGAAGAACTCAGCAAATGACTTCCCTACCCCAGTCTCTTTTGGTACAATTTACCAACCCACGTATGGAGCACTAAGATGATCGCGCCATCAAATACCGAAGAAGAACTGCAGCTGAATCTGAATAATCGCATCCGTTGTTTCCTCATGGATTTCGAAGGAATAAAGAAAACCGAAAAAGGTTTCACCCTCGATATGGCGGGGAAGACAGCATACGAGTTTCCCTACCCCGCCATCGACTGGGATACCCTGATGATCAGCGGTCACAGCGAAATGTATTACCGCAAGCTATCCAAAGAAAACAACTGGCGCTCATGCATCGAATTTCGCAGGCCGCAGAGCGGTAATATTTCGGTGAAAGATTATAAGCGGTATTTCTCTCTGATTCTCGCATCGGTTGACGATGTTCCCCCGGATATGGGGGCATATTTCGAGAGTCTTCCCGAAGATCTGATTATTCCCATTGTGGTACCGATCATCGACATGGAGCACAGTTTAGTCAATGAAGACGGAGAAATTTTGCATTTCACCGGAAAAGGGGTGATTGCCGCATACGGTCCGCCCAATGATATGGGCTATCTATCCACCGAAAATAATGCGGAACAGATAAAAAAAGCGGTTCTCGAAGAATCTCACCGGATGAACCGGCATGGCATCATAACGCTTGATCTGGGGGATGTTCAGTCGAATATGTTCCCGATGATGTGCGAAGTCAGCATTGAGTTCACCTTCGCCATCGATCTAAACATGCAGGAAGATCACTACTGGCAGCCGATATACTGATAAACCCTATATTGACTGAGAATCCACCGAAAAGTCCGGAGATGGAAAGACTCCCGAATAGACCTGAACTCCGATGGTCATCCAGCAGTCTTTATAATTACCGGCACCCTGCTTCTGCAAGATAAACAGATAAAAATATTCATTGCCATCCTCGCCGACGACACGGCTTCCCTGCAGTGCGATATCTTCCTGGGCCCGGAACTCTAACAGTTCGACGCTCTCGGCATTCACCATAGGTGCGTACTGAGGCGATAGAAAAAGTCGGGAGAATCGCGCCAGCGGCCCGGTGGCGAGCTTGTTTGAAGGCGCGGCGAAACGATAGACGATTTCGATGCCATCGTCATCGGGATTATTATACTGAAGAGCTCTGAGTTGGATTTCCACAACTTCCGGAGCGCTGAGCCCCGGGTCGGGAAAACGTTCCCGTAAATCGACCAGGGGATCACTCACACAGGAGAGCAAAAATAACGAAAGTATCCCGCTTATAAACATGGGTATTTTACTCATATAACTAAAGGTATCCAGTGCGCATTCGGAAGTCGAGAAAAAGAAAATGTTTATCTGCCGGCTATTCAGGGGGGGATTTCACAGTTCTGACGGGTTATACTGTAATAAAGACCGGCGGAAAAACCTGCCGGTGGAGGTATCTGTATGAATAAGCGAGTCATCATCTTATTGATCGCGCTGGTAATGCTAATCGGGGTCAGCGGTTCCCTGTTCGCCGATCCCCAGGTGGATATCGGGATTAATTTCCCCGCGTATATCGGAGTCGCCTATCAGGGAGAGAGCGTAAGCGATCAGCTTCCCTTTTCCTTCCCGGTTCCCGATCTGATGTACAACTACTACTTCGGCTTTGATTTTATCAGCGTCGGCGTAGGCTTCCGTGCCTGGTCGCTGATTCTGTTTTCGGCGGCATATCCAATTGTTTCCGCCCAGATTCAATTGGATCCCATCGTCCTGCAGGCGAATGTGGGAGGCGGCGCATTTGTCTATCACGTAATCGGCGCGGGATTGGGATTCGAGACGGGAAATGTATTTTTTCCGGAGATTTCCGCGGCATTCAAGTTCAACGACTGGTTCAGTCTCGGCGCCTCGGTTCTCGGTATTTATTTGCCGGATGTTACCGAGGAGGGAATGGGGTTTACCGTGAATGTGTTTACCCGGTTTCGGGTGGTAGACTAAGAACATTTTTATGCCCGGAGGACTCTTGAAGCCTCCGGAAGAATAAAGGAACTCCTTCGGGGTCCTGGAGTGTTCAACTCCCAGAACCGCCCCGAAGGAGTTTCCATGTTTAAATCGAAAACCATAATCGGCGCTTTGCTGATAAGCACCGCGCTCTTTTTCAGCGCATCATGTTCCCTGCCCGGTATGGACGGAAGAACCTTTCTCCGCCTCAGCTGGACTGAGACACCCCGAAACGTCAGTTTTCCTTCCTTCCCCTCAGAAATAAATCGAAACGAGTATGTGGAGCATATCGAGGGTTATCATCAGGGATATTATGAGATCGGTTCATGGGCCTACGATGCGGATTATTGGATCACCGTGGATGATGGCGGTCCCGCACCCGAGTTGGGAATCGGAGATAGCGGCGACTGGCACTACCTGACCCTCTGGCTTCTGGAAACCGGGCCGGAGATAGATACTGATTTTATCGAAACCCGGTCGATCCAGGCAATGGCTGATTTCACCACTGAGTCTGCGGCTGCGGAGGAATTGGAGAACGGTCTGCCCGGAGTCCCATCGACCCGGACCGGCTCAAACGCGATTGATCCTCAGGTGGTCGAGAAAGAATGGCGCCAGGGTCCATTGCATGTGCGAGCCCGCTACCGGATCTACGCCCTCGATTAATTCATTGCCGTCCTCCATCTGGCAGATTTTTGCCAATGCCTTACACTATTCGAAGGACCTGATCCAAAAGGCGGACGGCATGAAAAAAGACAGCTCCCCGATAATCTCGGTAATATTGATAATTTTCGCGATTTTCTCCCTTCTCCTCTCCTGCTCAAACGACGGAGATAGCGATCTTCCCGCACCTGCCGCTGAATCCGGAAGCGAGGTATTGACCGATGAAGAGTTGGAGTTGGAGCCCCTGCTCATCGCAGCGGATGTGCCGGCGATCGTTCTGTTCGTGAGCGGCGAAGCGGAAGCCAATGCCGGCGATTCGTGGGAATCTCTGGAGATCGGCAGCGAATTGAGCCAGGGATACCGCGTGCGCACCGGCAGCAGCTCATCAGTGGAGATTCAAATCAGCGATATCGGGCTTCTGGTCATCGAAGAACAAAGCGAGATTTCCCTTTCCACCATCGAGCTCAATCCGGATTCCCGGCGGGTAACCATTGGATTGGAAGTCGGATCCGTTTTGAATCGGGTAAACCGGCTCAGCGAAACAGATTCGTATCGAGTGCGCAGCCGAAGCATCCTCGCCGGAGTCCGGGGGACCAGTTTCCGTGTGGTAAGCAGCTCGGACGGGCAGGCCCAGATTGCGGTGGCCGAGGGCGCAGTGACGGTTCTTCCGGCACCGGCTGAGTTGGAAGCCAGCCTGGAAACCCTCGATGATCCGGCACAACGGGAGGCGGTTCTCAGGAGCCTCGAAGCGGAAACCGCTCCGGTTGAGGCGGGTCAGGAACTTACCTACGACGAGAATGCCACCCGGGAGGGAGCGGCTGCCTATGCCGTACTTTCCGATGATCTGGCGAACGCCGCCGATCCGGGCGCAGAAGCGGCCTTGGATCCGGCGCAGATCGCCCGGCGCTTCGCAGCGCGAACCGCTGGCGGGCCTGCTCCCCGGAGAATCGAAGCAGAGAATTCCGGGCGTCTTGCAGCACTGCAAGGACGGAGGGATCTGGACATACGAGGACGGATACTGCCGCTGGTCGTGAGGGCGGAACCACGGGATGCCCGGATTTTCGTTAATGGGGAGCTGCGGGGACAGGGGAACCTGTCGATTCTTCGTTCAGAGGATGAAAGCGTCCGGCTGCGCATAGAGCGCAGCGGGTATGTTCCCTTTGAGCGCATCATCGAAGCAGGGGATGTCAACGGCCTCCAGATCACCGTCTCCCTGGAAGAGTCGATCCAGCCCTCTCCGGAAGAAGGCGGGAGTCAAGAGATTAATAATCCCGAGAATCCGAACGGTGAAGATGGAAATGCCGATGAGCAGCCGACACCGGCGCAAAGCCCTCAACCAGAAAGCGAACCTTCGACAACTAATCCCCCGGATGGAACTGAAGGCTCGAGCAGTCCGCCCACCGGGCAAAACGGCGGGGAAAGCTCAGCTGACAGCAGGGATCTGAATTCTGAACCCCCGACTGGCAGCGCTGAAGGTGAAAGCGCCGAGTTCCGGGTAATCCTGACGATCTTCGCGCCCAATACTGCGGAGATCAGTATAAATGGGGAGCCCTTGGCTCCCGGCCAGCGTCAGTATCAGGGAAATGCCGGCGATCGTCTTATTATTCGGGTCAGGGATCGTGGATATGTCGAGAGCAGCCGGACCCTTGTCCTCAGGGAAGATCCCCGGCAGGAAGTGCGTTTCTCCCTCGAACCGCTGCCTCTGGTAGCAGCCATACGCCCTTTGGGCGGCGAACCAGCCAAGGGAGCCATCGTCAGGATAGGGCCTGATATATTGGTTGCCGATGCGAACGGTACCTTATTCCGCTTCAATGAGAGCATGCGGGTCATGTGGAGCCGTCAGACTGCAAATCGGGATAATGACAATTCGCGCCTCATCGTCGACAACGAGCGTTATTATTTTTCCGGCAGCGAGGAGTTGGTCTCCGGATCGCTTCAAAACGGAAGCTTCTTTTTCCGCAATAGCGCTGATCGGGAAACCGCCAGCGAATACGGCCGCTACCCCGCCCTGGCGGGGAATCGCATCGTCCTTCCCACTGACCGGGGATTCGATCTTCTCGACCGGGCAAACGGGAATCCGGCAGGAG
>CAWZYW010000180.1:0-5652 GCA_963966255.1 uncultured Salinispira sp.
CAATAAGAATTCACTGGAGGTGCCTGATGAGTAAACCGTCGCCGATTTCATATCTAATTAACGGTTTGAAAGGCTTGTTTATCGGAGTGGCAAATGCGATTCCCGGGGTGAGCGGCGGTACCATCGCCGTAATTACCGGCATTTATGAGCCGCTGATCGCGGCTTTCGGGGCCATCGGCGATGGCATCGCGTCGATTTTCACCAAGGACCGCAGCTGGCGGGAGAAGATCACTTCGGCACTTCCCATCCTGATTCCGGTGGTTCTCGGGCTGGCGGTCGGCCTGGTGGGCTTTGCGAATGTCATAGAAACGCTCTCGGAGCGATTTCCCATGCAGACCCAGTTCCTGTTTATCGGCCTGATCCTCGGGAG
The DNA here is from genome assembly GCA_963966255.1 of uncultured Salinispira sp. Classification (GTDB taxonomy): domain Bacteria; phylum Spirochaetota; class Spirochaetia; order DSM-27196; family Salinispiraceae; genus Salinispira. Next base: position 371 of record CAWZYW010000180.1, read on the forward strand.
CCTACCCTACTTGATAAAGCAGACCGGAAAAACTGAATTCCGCTGGACATATCTGATTCCATTGATTCTCGGCACCGGTCTCCTGGTATGGATGGCAATCATCAATTTTCAGATGGGAAGCCGGGACAGCCTGATCGCCGCCCAGGAAGTTATCCGAACCGTGACTCCGATGAACGCCGTTATTCTGATTTTCGTCGGGATGATAGCCGTGGGCACCATGGTGATTCCCGGTGTAAGCGGTTCTTTCCTGATGCTGCTTATCGGCATGTACGCGACCTTCATTAAAATGTTCACCGAGGGGAATCTCCCGGTAATCGCATTGTTTATGGTCGGGGCGCTGCTGGGACTGCTCATCGTTTCGAAGATTATCGCCTGGCTGCTGGAGCGTTTCCATGGTCATGCGTATTTCGGGATCGTGGGTCTGGTCCTTGGCTCGGCGGCGGTGCTTTGGCCGGGCTTCAGCTTCGACGCGGAGGGATGGATCTCCATCCTCGCCTTCGCGGTCGGTTTCGCTTCGGCATTTTTTCTGGGAACCGACCGGAAGGAAGCCTTTCGGGGCGTCAAGGAGGGCGGGGTTGAGTGATCAGGTCCCCGAATCCCCTCAGGAGGCCAAAACCGGTCCGGATCCCCGGGAAAAAGCCCGGCGCATGCTCATGCTGGTGGCTCTGGCCTTCGGGGTCTGGTTTATCCTCAGAGGGGTGACCGGGCTCCTGGTTCCGCCGGTGCCCGATCATCCGGTGCAGGAAGTCCGCATGAGGGTCATCGCCCATCGGGGAGGGAAGGGGGAATTCCCCGAAAACACCCTCTTCGCCTTTCGCTCGGCGGTGGCCATGGGGGTCGATGCCATCGAGATGGATGTGCACCTGAGCTCTGACGGGAAACTCGTGGTAATCCATGATGACAGCGTGTTTCGCACGACCTCCGGAGAGGGACCGGTCGCCGAGCTGAGCCTGGCAGACATTCAAAGCTTCGATGCGGGCTACTGGTGGCCTTCCGGGCGGAAAGAAGACTGTGAGGCCTGTCTCCTGATTCCCGATGACGAGTTTCCCTTCCGCGGCCGGGGAATCCGGGTGCCGAGCCTCGAGGAAGTCCTCGCGGAGTTTCCTGATATCCCGAAAATCATCGAAATGAAACCCGAAGATCCCGCCATCGTGAATGCCCTGGGGAATCTGCTTCGCAGCTATGATCAGGAAGAATCGGCAATCGTTGCATCCTTTCACTCGGCGAACCTCAAGGCGTTTCGCCAGGAGTTTCCCGAGTTCGCCACTTCCGCGGGGCAGAGCGAGGTCACCTGGTTCTACGTAATGAATCTCCTGGGTTTCGGAACTTCGTATCCTTCCCGGGCGGAGTTTTTTCAGGTCCCTATCAACATGGGACGGTTGCCGGTGATCACCCGGGGATTTCTTGAAAGTTCAGGGGTTAACAATGTCCGGGTTCAAGCCTGGACCATAAACGATCGGGCGGAAATGGAAATGCTCCTAGGCATTGGCGTAGACGGCATCATAACCGACGAGCCCGCTTTACTGCTGGATGTTCTCGGTCGCTGATCGACCGTGCTGCAAATTCGTTACATATCAACTCTTCGCAGCACCTTAGCCGGAGGGAATGCGATAAATAAAACGGAGGTATCATGGGCTTGTACGGAGCAATCGAAGCCGGAGGAACGAAATTCGTCTGTGCCGTTGGACCCACTCCTGACAACATATTGCGGGAGGAGCGGTTCCCCACCACCGGAGTAAAAGAAACCATAGACCGGAGCACCGACTTTTTCCGGCGCGCCGAAGCTGATTTTTCCGCGGAGTACGGTTCTATCAGGGGGATGGGCATCGGCTCATTCGGGCCGGTGGATCTTAATCCCGCATCGGACAGCTGGGGTTACGTAACCAGTACCCCAAAGCCCGGATGGAAAAACAGCGACCTTGTCGGTCCCCTGAAAGCGGTTTTCCCGGTTCCCTTCGGTTTCGACACCGATGTGAACGCCGCGGCTCTCGGAGAAGGACATAGGGGAGCCGGCTTGGGCCTCGGTACATTTCTCTACCTGACCGTCGGTACCGGCGTCGGCGGCGGAATAATTGTGAACGGTTCGCCGGTTCACGGCCTGGTGCATCCCGAGCTGGGGCATCTGCTGCTGGACCGCCGGCATGGTGATGATTTTCCCGGTAACTGCCCGTATCATGGGAACTGCGTGGAAGGTATGTGCGCGGGACCTGCAATCGAAAAACGCTGGGGTGTCCCGGCCACCGAGCTTCCACCGGACCACGAAGCCTGGGATATCGAAGCCGAATACCTGGCCAAGGCATTGATGGCCTATATCTTGATTATCAGCCCTGAACGTATTATTTTAGGCGGCGGAGTGATGCATCAGCGACAGCTGTTTCCGAAGGTGCGAAAAGAGCTGATTCGGCTATTGAACGGATATGTGGTGCATCCGGCAATTCTGAACGGGTGTGAAGAATACGTCGTCCCGCCGAAACTCGAAGACCGGGCGGGGATAACCGGCGGTCTGATTCTGGCGCAGCAGGCATCCCTCCGATCATAAAACGGCTGGGGATTTGCCTGCGGGCCTGGCCGGCGGAGCGCCTGCCACGGGAAACAGCATTAGGAAGCAAATAATGAGCGCAGCACGAGACAATTCCAAAGATAAAAACGGCAAGAGCCGCCGGCGACGTCGCAGAAGCCGCAGCGAAGCCAAAAAGATGCCCAAGGTCCCCCGGGAAATCAGGGTGTATATGCCCCCGAAGCCTGAGCTGCGGGAATACGAGCCTTGTCCGGTGAGCGGCGAACCCATCGACAATATTTACGTCGCCATAGCCGACCCGGATTCTGGAAAACCCTGCCGCTTCGATAAAATCATCGAGCGCCTGGCCAGGCGCGAAGAGTTGAAAGATAATCAGCGGGTCGCCTATATCGGGGCCGGCAATTTCGCGGTCATAGAAGAAGTGGTCAAGGACCGGCGTAAAAGCTACGAAGTCGTAAAGAAAATCCCTTATGAGGATACTCATCAGAAAAACCAGTGGCGGCGGGAACTTTCGCCGGGCATCAGCCGGGATTATGTTCCCCAGCCCGAACCCCTGGACAATCTGTACACCACCGAAGAAATCATGAATTTTCCCAAGCTCGGGGCGGCCAGCACCGCGTCATATATGCCGCGGACGAACTGAGATTACACCGACTGAGAAAACGATGCGCCGTCCAGTCGCTTTTCATATGCGAAACCGTTTATGCCCCCGGTAAATTTCGATAATAATGGCGAAGCGATTTCCACGACTCTCGTGAACCCGTAATGATCGTAGAATCCGTAGTTGCAGCCGAGGTCCGTCCAGAGATACACTGCCGATGCGTCGCGGTACCGCGCTTTATTCTCAAAACGATCCATGAGTCGTTTTCCCCAGCCCATACCCCTGAGGGAAGAGGACACGAAAAACAGGCCGACATAAGCATGTTCAGGGGTTTTTTTCCCGGTTAGCAGGCTCTCGACCTGCATTAAGTCTATGGCGATCTTCCGCGCATTCTTCCGATCCCCGAAGCTGCCGGCCAGATAATGATACAACAAGCGAAGTGCGAGTCGCACATTGTCCCGGGCGGTCTGGAGGGGAACCCCCGGTTCCCCCGGCAGTTTGCCAAACAGGTATCCATGGGCGTTTCCGGAATCATCCACGATGACTTCCCGATGATTCATCCCGATTATGGCACTTTGAAAAAACAGCTCGTTGATCAGGTTGCTGATGCGCAGTCCGGGGAAGTACTCATTGAAATTCCATGTGTCCCCCATGATATCCACGCAAGTCCGGAAGAACTCCGGCCGGTATTCTTCAGTCCGAAGCGTCATAATTACCTCCCTTAGGTCAACTGACCTAAATATAGGTCATTTGACCTAAAGCGTCAAGCAATGTAGAATATATTTCATGGATGATACAAAACGTTCGATTCTGACGGCGGGAAGGACGCTTCTGATCCGCGACGGCGCAGGAGGGTTCTCAATGCGAAAGGTGGCCATCGCAGCCGGCATAAGCCTGGGTAACCTGCAATATCATTACAAAACGAAGGATGATCTCCTGGAGGGTATGCTGGACTGGTTTCTGATTGAATACACCCGGGAGCTCGAACTGCTCGAGCCGACGGAGAATCGGGGCCCCGGAAGCCTGACAGCCCTTGTTCAGGAAATCCTGGAGGACGAATCCGATGAAGCGGAGATCCCGTTTCTCCGGGCGCTGCTGATATTATCTGATGAACGGCGGCTGATGAAAAAACTCGAAGAGTACTTTTCGGGTATGTACGATGTGTTTCGGCGGGGCCTGGCACGGGTCGGCGGGATTGATGCCGATTCTCCCGCTGCGCATAAAGCGGCTTCCCTTTTAATGCCCTTCGTCCAGGGATACGGTCTGGTGCGGCCGAGTCTGGACTGCGATATCGCCTGCGTGTCTCAAATGTTGAGCGAGCAACTGTGGACGCTCCTCACGCAGGAGCGCCCTCAGTAGGGTCGGGCTAAGGTTAATCCTCAGCCCTTTTTCTGCATTTTCGCCCAGCTGTCCTTCAGCTTGACGCTCCGGTTGAATACCGGATGGTCCGCACCATGGTCGTGACGATCGGCGGTGAAATAGCCCATGCGCAGGAACTGGAAGGCGGTTTCCCCGGCCGCCTGCGCCACCGACGGTTCGGCTTTGGCGGTGATGACCTTCAGGCTGTCGGGATTGATGAAATCGGTCATATCTTCGCCTTCTTCCAGGGCGTTCATATTCTCCCGGGTGAACAGCGTGTCGTACAGCCGGACTTCAGTGTCCACCGCGTGTTTCGCGCTGACCCAATGGAGGGTTCCCTTCACCTTTCGCCCGTCGGCGGCGTTGCCGCCCCGGGAATCCGGGTCGTAGCTGCAGCGCAGTTCCGTGACCTCGCCGGCATCGTTCCTGATAACTTCGTCGCAGGTGACGAAGTAGGCGTGTTTCAGGCGCACTTCCTTCCCCGGGGCCAGGCGGAAGAATTTCCGCGGGGGGTCTTCCATGAAGTCCTCCCGTTCGATGTAAATCTCCCGGCTGAACGGGACCTGGCGGGTACCGGCTTCTTCGTTCTCGGGATTGTTCACCGCTTCGAAATATTCCTCCCGGTCCTCGGGGTAATTGGAGATTACAACCTTCAGCGGATCCAGGACCACCATGACGCGATCGGCGCTCTTGTTGAGATCTTCCCTGACGAAATATTCAAGCAGGGGCAATTCCACCATGCTTTCGGTTTTGGTAACGCCGATTTCAGCGGCGAATTTCCGGATTGCCGCGGCGGTATAGCCC
>CAWZYW010000181.1:0-5646 GCA_963966255.1 uncultured Salinispira sp.
GATCCGGGACAATTTGAACAAAAACAGGCCCCCCGGCCGGGCCGGGCGGCAATCGTGCTGATCCTTTTTTTCCCATCGCCGCTGATTCCGGCGATGGCTTTTCTACTTAGTATTCTTCCGGATGCTTTTTCCGCCGCTCTTTCATGTAGTCGGCGACCTTGTGCAGACCGTCTTCGATCTGGGGCTTAAAAAAGAATCCGATTCCGATACCGATTACTATTCCAAAAATCATGAGGGCCTCCTGTTATTCGTCCTTGATCTTCGATTTCGAAGCGGGCTTGGCCTTTTCTGCCTTGATATCGACCTTGACCCCTTCTTCTTCCTGCACATCGTCCCGGGCGGGAATGGTTACCGTCAGGATGGAATTGCGGAGCACCGCATCCACCTTATCCTGATGGTATTTGTCCGCCGGTACGTAGTAGCGCTGATCCTTGATGTCCTTCAGCTTCAGGCGGCGTTTGAAGTAGCGTACGGTTTCTTCGGGTTCGAAGTCCGCAGGGGCCTGCGCCGAGAAGATCAGGTAATCGCCCTTGAATTCGAGGCTCACGTCGGATTCGGAAAAACCTGCCAGGGCGAACTGAAGCACCATGGCCTTGTTCTCTTTCATGTAGACGTTAACCGGGGGGTAGGAGTAACCGGGATAGTAATCCCGCTGGTCGGTCCAGACGAATGTCCGCTTGCCGAAGTCATGGAACTCGCTGGTGAAAGCGTTCTTGAAATCTTCGGCGGCGCCGAAAATTTCGTCGAGAATTTCCCTCATGTCGGGAAAATCGTGTTTCTTCATATGTCCTCCGTAAAGAGCCGTTTCGCGCTCTTTTGCGTCCACTGTTCGTGCGACGCGTTTGGTTTGCATGCGCCAGCTGATCGCTCGACGCATTTGCCGGGCATTCTGCCCGGGCCTGTCTCTTACCGATTCCGGTACCAGCACAGGGTGTCCCCGGCCTTCGCCGCGGGACATCTTCTTCAATCTACCTAATAAAACCCCCGGCGGGTAGTAAAATGTTCCTCCCTGATATAAGGTTTTTCCATGGGAAAAACCATCCTCTACATCGCCGAAATCGTGACCAAGACGGGCATATACTGCGTGAAAAGCCAGCTGAAAGCACTCCGGAAGGAATTCGATGCCGATCTGGTGATCGCCAACGCCGACGGAGCCACCGGTGGTTTCGGCCTCGGCAAAACCCACTCCATCTATTTACGAAAGCTCGGGGTAGACGTGATCACCACCGGGGACCAGGTGTATTTCAAGAAGGATATTCAGGAACACATGCCCAAGGCTTACCATCTTCTCAGGCCGGCCAATTTCCCCCAGGGAAATCCTGGCCGGGGCTGGCGCACCTACACCTTCGGCGGCAAGCCCGCGGAGAAACCCGATCGTTCCGAGCAGGTGGTGGTTATCAGCCTCCTTGGACAGTCGGGTTTTAACCGTATCCACCCCAGCAATCCCTACACCTTCCTGCCGACCATCGTGGATCGGGCGAAGAAAGACGCCGACATCATCATCCTCGACTTTCACGCGGCCATCACCGCCGAGAAAGCCGCCATGTCAATGTACGCCGACGGTATGGTTTCGGCGGTCATCGGCTCCGGCATGCGTACCCAGACCAGCGATCCGCGGATCCTGGCCAAGGGGACGGCGGTGATTTCCGACGCCGGGCGCACCGGCAGCATCCAGTCGGTGGGCGGCTTCGAGCCCTCGACGGAGATCGAGGCCCGGATATCCGGCATACCGAATCGCAGCAACGAGCACTGGGAGGGTCTGGAAATACAGGGCGTGGTGCTCCGTTTCGGCGACGACGGAAAGGCCGACTCAATAGAGGCCTTCAGGCGGGCGGTGGAGAGCCCGGAAAACGGGCAGGCCGACTAAGACCGGATTTTCACTTCTTAATGAATCCGGGTAGCCTCACCTGCTGAATAACCGAAGGTCTCGCGGAACATGGTACCGATCAGTTCCATCTCATCCTGAAGATTGCCCGGCTCGGGGACCTCAGTGCCTGGGAAGCGACCCGGGGAGCGCGCCAACAGCGAGGCTACCGAGCACACGCCCCGGTCGCGGATCCCGCAGGGCACGATGGCTTCGAACTCCGACAGTTCCGTGCTGATGTTCAGGGCGAATCCGTGCATGGTGGTTTTCCCATGGATGGAGATCCCCAGGGCGGCGATCTTCTCTTCTCCGACCCAGACCCCGGGGTGCTTTGCGTCGCGGGCTGATTCGATTCCGTACCGTTCTACCAGATAATCGATGACCACCTGCTCAAGACAGCTTACGAAGCGCCGGATGGATCGGGCCCGATCGCCCATGTTGCTGATAATGTATAAAACGATTTGCCCCGGCCCGTGGTAGGTGATCTGTCCGCCCCGGTCTATCTCCACCACCTCAGCGCCCCGATCCTTGAGAAGCTCGGGAGACAAAAGGAAATCGGCGCCGTCCCCGCGCTTCCCGACGGTATACACCGGGGTGTGCTCCAGAAGAAGCAGCTGATCCGGAATTTCGCCGGCAGCCACTTCCCGGTGGAGTTCCTGCTGCAAGCTATAACCTTGCCGGTAGCTCACCGGATTATCGAAGATACCGATCTCAAGCGGGCGATCGCCGGAATAGAAGGGTTCTTGAATCATCAGCTGAGTTTTCGGGCCAGCTCGGAGATTTCCGACGCCATGCGTTCGAGGTTCACCTGTTCGGTGATGTACCCGTATTCGAAGGCGACACGGGGCATGCCGTACACCACGGCGCTCTCGGCGTCCTGGCCGATGGTGATCCCGCCGGCTTCGTAGATATCTCCGATGTGCCGCGCACCGTCCTTGCCCATTCCGGTCATGATGATGCCCATGGCCCGATTGCCGAAATTCTCCGCCACGGATTTGAACAGCACGTCGGCCGACGGCCGATGCCCGTTTACCGGCGCATCCTGGTTCAGGCGCAGGATGGTGGCCAGTTTGCGTTTTTCCACGGTTATGTGGTGATCACCCGGAGCGATGAGGACCCGCCCGGGTTTGATGATATCACCGTCGGCGGCTTCCTTCACTTCCAGCGCGCAGATCCGGTCCAGGCTCCGGGCGAATTCCGAGGTGAAGCCCGCAGGCATATGCTGCACCACCAGAATCGGGGCCGGGAGCTCCGGATCGATTTCGGCGAACAGTTGTCGCAGGGCGTTGGGGCCCCCGGTGGAAATGCCGATGGCGATGATCTCCAGGGGTCCGGGTTTTCCCTTCGGAGTTATCTGCCTCGGTGCTTCGTTGATGCTCGGCGGGATCGCTTCCTGGGCGGTGCTCTGCCGGGAGCTCACTGGAGCTACAACCCTGCGGTCTTCGGTAGTCTCCACCTCCGCGTGTTTTTCTTTGGGTATCGCGGGAGCAAGACCTTTGCGGAGGCGGTACTTGTTGCCGTACAGGCGGATCAGATCGATAAGCTGTTCGGCGATGGTCCGAACCTCATCGGGCGCTGAACCCTGGGGCTTCATAATAAAATCCACTGCCCCGTGTGCCAGGGCATCCATGGTGATCTTCGCCCCCTTTTTCGCCACGGCGGACAGCACGATCACCGGCATTTCCATGAGCTGGGCCTGGTATTCATGGAGGAATTCCACGCCGTTCATTTCCGGCATTTCCAGATCGAGGATTATTACGTCGGGGTTGAGATTGGGGATTTTCGAGAGGGCGAACTTGCCGTTCATGGCCTTGCCGGCCAGATGGAGATCGTCGACGCTTTCGACGATGCGGCCCACCAGATTGCGCATCAGAGCTGAGTCGTCGACGACCAGGACAGATATCTGCTGGGAACTCATGGCATCCCCCCCGCTACAGGCCCTTGGAGTAAATACAGGCCCAATCGGTTTTCAGGAACTTGAATGAGGTCTCCATGCCGAACAAGCTCTCGGAGTGTCCGATGAACAGGAATGACCGGGGCGCCAGGCTTTCCCAGAACCGGTCAACAACGATTTTCTGGGCTGCGGCATCGAAATAAATCAGGACATTCCGGCAGAATATTACATCGAGGTTGCGCTGGCCGCTGTCGTTTTGAAGGTTGTGGTAGTCGAACTTGATCAGGCTCTTGATTTCGTCTTTGATTGCGTAGCCGCCTTCGCGTTCATCGAAATATTTCTTCAGGTATTTATCCGGTACGCCGTTGATCCGGTGCTTCGCGTAAAAGCCTTCTTTTCCGATCATGAGTGATTTCAGGCTGATATCCGAGGCGGTGACCGAGATGCTGAAGTCCGGCGGCAGGGTTTCCTTCAATACCATAGCGAGGGTATACGGCTCCTCGCCGGTGGAACAGCCGGCTGACCAGACTTTCACATCTTTGGAGCCCTGTTCCCGTTTCATTTTTATCAGCTCCGGAATGACGTAATACTCGAAGGTTTCGATATGAGCCTGGTTGCGGAAAAAACGGGTGAGATTGGTGGTGACTGAATCGAGCAGGCCTTTCAGCTCGCCTTCATCCCGTATGATGATCTGATAATACCCGTCGACATCTTCGGCTGTTGAGCTGCGTACCCGCTCGCGCAATCTGCTCTCGAGAATCGAGCGATTGGAGCTGGAAAAAGTGATGCCGCTTTCGTCGTAGATCAGCTTCTTATACTTTTCAAACTGGATATCTGTTAAAAATCCCGACATGAGACCTGCTTTTTCCAATGGAATATATGGTCTTTTAAGTCTATGACCTGGGAAATGCGGTGTCAAGAAAATTGAAGCTTTTCGATGCACCCCGATTCATTGACAAGGCGCCGGGGGCCGGGAATAATGAAGTTCCATGAGGAAATACATATTTGTCACTGGTGGCGTATGCTCAAGCCTTGGAAAAGGTATAGCCGCTTCCAGTCTCGGTACCCTCCTGGAATCCCGGGGTCTTGTCGTTCGGATGGTGAAGATCGATCCATATATTAATGTGGACGCCGGCACCATGAGCCCCTATCAGCACGGAGAGGTATACGTCACCGACGATGGCGCGGAGACCGATCTGGACCTTGGTAATTATGCCCGCTTTACCAAAAGCAGCCTATCCAAACTCAACTCAATCACCACCGGCCAGATTTATCAGGAAGTCATCCAGCGGGAGCGGGAAGGCCGCTATCTGGGTCGTACCGTCCAGGTAATTCCTCATATAACCGACCGGATCAAACAGCGGATCGTAGCCATCGGCGAAGAGCCGGGGGTCGACGTGACCATCGTGGAGATCGGCGGAACCGTCGGCGACATCGAATCGATTCCCTTCCTGGAAGCCGCCCGGCAGATGATTCACGAGCATGGCCGGGAAAACGTCATCTCGGTCCATGTCACCCTGATTCCGGAGGTCGCCGGCGGTGAACAGAAAACCAAACCCACCCAGCACGCGGTGAACAAAATGCGTGAAATCGGGGTGCAGCCCGACGTGCTGCTTTGCCGCTCTCCCCATGAGGTGGACGAGGAGATGCGTCGGAAAATCGCCTTGTTTACCAATGTGCCGGTCAAGGCGGTTATTTCGGCCCACGACGTAGTTTCCAGCATTTACGAAATCCCCTTGATGTACCAGTCCCAGGGTCTGGACGCCCGGGTTCTGGAACGTCTGGGCATAGAAGCCGCCGACTCGGATATGAGCCGCTGGCAGGCCATCGTCGACGTCATTCTGAGCACTGAGCGGACGGTGCGCATCGGCATGGTGGGTAAATATAT
>CAWZYW010000182.1:0-5580 GCA_963966255.1 uncultured Salinispira sp.
CGATCGGTTGTACCGTGCGGCCATCCGCACCTACGAGGCACTGGTGGAATTGAAGAAGGCAGTCGATGCCGTGAAGTACGACCGGAAAATCTTCGCCGAATTCGCGTACTCCCTGGTGGATTCCCAGCCGAGGAACGAGCTGCAGAAGCTGGCGGTCCAGCAGATGGATCGTTCCGACGTGGCCCGCATCGCCGACCACGCCTGACCCGAAGGCCGGGACTATGAACCCCCGGCCTGGATCTTTTTATTCTGCCGATACCCGTGTAAATAGGTGCCGATGAGGAAACCGGCGATGGTGAACAGGCTGCCCAGTTTTCCCTCGCCGAGCATCGCCAGGGCGGTTCCCGGGCAGGCGCCGGCCAGCCCCCATCCCAGACCGAAAATCAGCGATCCCGGAACCAGGCCTTTTTTCCAGGGTTTGCCCTGGTATCTGGCCGGTGCCGCGCTGATAAGGGTCCGGGCTTTGCTCAGCCGAAAGATCTGATTCCCGATAAATCCCACTCCCGCCGCAACGGCGATGACCCACAGCAGCTGCAGGTCCTGAAAGAGGAACAGCCGCGGATAGAAGTCGTAGGTGGTGGCCCCCGCCCGGCTGAGAAGGAATCCGAACAGGGCGCCGAGGCCCAGGAAAAGGATCCGGCCGATTGCGCTTTTTCCCGATACTATCCGCGCACCGGAGCCCTGAGCCGCCGCACCGGCAGCGCCGTCATTTTTTGCGATATCCGCCATGTTATCCTCCGATTCCCAGCGCAGGCAGCACATTGAACAGAAACTGCACGATGATTATTCCTCCGGCGAAGAATCCCGCCGATGCGGCGATGCTCGGAGGGTTCAACATTGCCAGGCCGCTGATAGAATGCCCCGATGTGCAGCCCCCGGCCATGCGGCTGCCCATGCCGATGAGCACGCCGCCGCCGGTGAGAACCAGTGCCCGCAGGGGCAGGGCGGCGGGCAGGACCGAATCATACAGGCTGCCCAGGCTGAAGCTGGCCACCAGCGGCTCGGGGCTGGTCAATGCCGCGATCAGTCCGCCCAGGGGAATTCCGATGATGAACCACAGCCGCCAGTTGAAATTATCCTCGTACTTGCCGCTGTGGAAAAACGGCAGTCTGGAGAACATGCCGCAGACATTCCCGAAACCGGTGCTCACCCCCAGGGGGTGTCCGGTGAGAACCAGCTGGAACAGCAGGTATGAGCCGATGGCGATGCCGCCGATCCATCCCTGCCAGTAGATGACCTGGGTAATTTCGTTCATATGACCTCCCGGGCCCGATTGAGCGGGCCGGCGTATTTCCCTAGAATTACTGATATGAATATAATATGGCGGAATATTAAACTCAAGTATCTAAGTCGACAAACTCAAGTATTTTATGCTGGCACCTTCAACGGCGGCTGTGACGCCGGGAAGCCAGGTCGGCCATGACCGTCGCGTTTCTGCGCCTGCTGGGCTTTACCCTCCTGGGCTACCTGCTCTTTCTTCCTGCGTTTATGCGGGAAAAACCCCTGCGAGCCCTCACCGCTCTGGTGGTCAACCTGATGTTTCCCCTGTACTCCATCACCCGCTACGGCATGAGCTGGGAAGGAGCTCTGGCCGCCGGCGGTTCCTGGCTCATCTGGTTTTTTATCATCGGGACCGCGACCCTGCTGATCCAGTACATCCTGGCCCGCCAGGTGATCCGCCTTCCCCGATTTTCCCGGGAAATCCGGGATGAGAACCGTGGAGAATTCCTGCTGCTGTTCGCCATCCACAACGCGGGCTATATCCCCCTGCCCATCCTCCAGGCTATCGCCCCGCCGGAGTTGACAGTGTACATGTTCTCCTACGTGCTTGCGTTTCAGCTCATTTTCTGGAGCCTGGTGGTCAGCGTTATCGAGGGGGGAGGCGTCAGTCTGCGCTTTCGGATCAATATGCCTCTTTTCGGACTGCTCTTCGGACTGCTGCTGGCCGCCACCGGATGGTATAAGCTGATACCCGAGGGGCTGCGCCGGCCGGCTGAGTCCGTCAGCGCTTATGCCATGGACGGGATTCTGGTGGTACTCGGAGGGATCCTGGCGGGGATACCCCGTCATCGTCTTGGGGCCCATCGGGAGTTCGGGGCGTTTATCGCCATCCGGCAGTTCGGATTTCCGGCGCTGATGCTTGGGGTGTTTGTAATCCTGCGGATGATATTTGATCCCGGCGGCCTGTTTCCCGCAGAGCCTTTGCAGCTGTCGGATACCTGGCGCTGGCTGCAGCTTGTATTCGTATTGGAGGCCGCAGTTCCGCCGGCCACTAACCTGGCCATCGCCACCAAGGCCTTCGGCAGCGAGGAGCAGCTCCACTACGCCGGCACCGGGCTGATTTTGACCTACCTGGCAAGCGCGGCGGGAATCCCCCTGTTTGTAATTCTCGCGCTGTTGATCTAGCCGCTGCGTTCAGACCGGAGGGGAGCCCGGCGGGGTTAGCGCAGTTTGATGATGTCCCACTGCCCCCGTCGGGCATGACGCCGCAAACGGGGGTCCGGGTTCGTGGCCACCGGATAGCCCACCCGGTCCATCATTCCCAGATCGATGATGCTGTCGCTGTAGAATGCCGCCTGTGACAGCGGGATGTTGCGGTCCCGCAGCAGTTCAGCAGAACGGTGCAGTTTTTCCAGCCCGTAGCAGGGTTTCCCGTCGATGACCCCGGTGCATACCCCGTCCCGGTATTCCAGGCGGGTTGTGATAACGTGGCTCTGGGGAGTTTTGAGGAACTCGGCCAGGGGCCGGATGATAAAATCCAGGCTTGCGGTGGCCAGGATCACCAGGCAGCCCCGGTCCAGATGCTGCCGGATCAGGCTGATGGCATCGGGATAGATCGATTTCAGAAGGTGCCTGAGGAAGACCTCGTCGGCCAGGTCGTCCAGCAGCGAACGGGGCAGATCTTCCAGAAAATACAGCTTTTTCGGCAGGCGGGAGGGGTTGGCGATGCCGTATTTGACCTTGAAGTGGATCATCGCCGAATCGAACAGATAGCGCGGGGCGATAAGCCGGTGGCGCATCGCCACCCTGGCGAATGCCATGGTGCTGGACCGGCGCAGCAGGGTGTAATCCACGTCAAACACCGCCGCCCGGGCTTTCATGGCCTGTATGTGCTGGAATGAATTGGACGGATAGCTGTCATTCTTCAAGAACCACCGTCCTCCCTCCCGAAGCGGAGGGACTGCCAGAGGCTTCGAGCAGTTCGAAGAAATCCGGGAAGGTGACCGCCGCCGCTTCGGCACCGGCGATCTCCATGGACCCCTCGCTGGCGAGTCCTGCTATGGCGCAGGCCATGACGATCCGGTGATCCTCACGGCCGTCCACCCTGGCGCCGCGGGGCCGGCCGCCGGTGACCACCAGGCCGTCCTCAAGCTCTTCACATGTAACGCCCATCTTCGCCAGTTCCTCGGCCATGCAGGTAATCCGGTCGGTTTCTTTCAGCCGGGCCTGGGGGACATTCACCAGGCGGGTGGTACCCCGGGCGAAGGCTGCGGTCACCGAGAGGGCCGGCAGGGCGTCGGGAATGTCGTTGAGGTCGAACTCGCCGGCGTGTAACCGGCCGGGCCCGGGGCCGGCGATGACAACCCCGTCGCTTTCGACCCGGACCGTGCATCCCATGCGTTCGAGAACGGCGAATACCGCCTTGTCGCCCTGGCTGTCGTTCATGTCCAGTCCCCGAAGCAGCACCTCGCTGCCGGTGATGGCGGCGGCGCAGGCGAAGAAGGTCGCCGAGGAAAAATCCGCCGGCACCGCCCGCTGAAACGGCGTGTATCTCTGGCCGCCGGGGATGATGATGCGCTTCCAGTCCCGGTTATCCAGCTCGATGCCCTGGTCTAAGAGCCAGCGCTCGGTCATTTCGGCATAGGGCTTTTCCATGAGCAGTGGGATTTCTATGTCCGCCGTTGCGCCCTCGGGCATCAGCGGCGCGGCGAGCAGCAGGCTGGACAGGAACTGGCTGGTGGGGCATTCGATGCTGGTGCGGCCGCCGGTCAGGGGACCTCCCACCACGAATGGGGCGGCATCGGTATTACGTCGGGTGGTGTATGCCGTGGCGCCCAGATCGGAAAGGGCGGACAGCAGTCGGCGGATGGGACGGCTTCTGATCTGATGGTCTCCGGTGAACACCGTATAGCCCGGGGATAGGGCCGCGATGCCCGCCGCCAGGTAAAGGGTGGTGCCCGAGTTGCCCGTGTCGATGACATCGTCGGGAGCCTCGGCGAGGATGCCTCGGTCGCCGGCTCCGACCCCGCGTACCCGCAATGCCCGCCGGTAGCCCAGGGCGCCTCCGGAAATCTCTTCCACCTCCGCGCCGAAGGCCCTGACGGCGCTTATGCAGGAGACCGCGTCGCGGCTGTCCAGGGGATTGGCGATAATGCTCTCGCCGTCGGCCATGGCGGCGATAAGCAGGGCTCGGATGGTGTGCGACTTGGAAGAGGGAATTGAGATGCTGCCGGAGAGTTCGGCGTTGGAAATGTGCGCAATCATAAGCTTATATAAAGTCCCGGTAACCCATATCAGTTACTTTGATATGGTGAAGGACCCAGTCTCTGACGAAATTGAGGGTCTCTATGGTGAGAAACTTGCCTCCATCCTCGAACTTGGCTTTGAGCTCATAGGCCTCTTCCATCAGTTTTTTGTGCTCGTTCACGTGCATTTCCTTGTGCGGATATTCAGTGACGCCGAACATCGCTTCCTCGGTGCGGAAATGCATCTCGATATATTCGATGAGGCTGGCGTACACATGGCTGAGACTGTCCTGCCCCTTGCCGGCTTTCATTGCATCGTGCAGCTCATTCACCAAATCAACCAGGTTCTTGTGCTGAGAATCTATTACCGGATTTCCCACGCTGAAGCTGTCGTTCCAGTTGATATAAGCCATGTGTACCTCCGGCTCTGCCAATCCGGTCCCACGCCGGTCCGGGCTGATATTCCTCTATAGTATGCAGTATATTCCGATACTAAAGCTATGGGAAAGGTAAGCAAGACGATTTTTATCGTGATAAGCATATGGCTGATAATCCCCACGGGGATCATGGCCACCGACGTCCTCAACGAAACCTTCTCCTGGGCCCTGAACCTGGCCGAAACCTGGCAGTTGCTGGATTACGACACGGAAAACGGCATCGTCAGTTTCGCCGACCAGGAAGGCCACGCGATTATGCAGGTGATGGTGCGCCATCCGGATGCCACCGGCGACGACGCCGTGGCCCAGCTCCAGGGGGTAGTCGACGGTCTGGTGGCTCAGGCCGATATCGCGCCGTTCACTTTCTCCGGCCATGCGGCGGCCCTGGCCGATGCCAGCTGGAACGCCGGAAGCATACCCGTCCGGGGATACATCGTCACCATCGATGACAAGCCCATGGATGCCTCGGTATCTGCCTATCCCTTCGATTACGTGCTGATGGTATTTTCCCTTCAGGAAGAGTACGACGTGTACCATGATTTCCTGCTGAGCAACCTCGACGGATTCGCTCCCCTGGAAGCCGAGTATCATATGCCCGGAGCGGTCAGCCAGTTCATCCGGGCCACGGGCGGCAGCCAGGTCCGGCCCTTCGCCCCCGAGCCCCCCAGCCGCCCGCC
>CAWZYW010000183.1:0-5564 GCA_963966255.1 uncultured Salinispira sp.
ATATATACTGAAGCATGCGCCGGAGCCCGAGCGGAGCCCGAGCCATGCTTGTCCCATTGAAGGAGCTTTGATGCACAGCGAAGGGGAACAGCCCGGGCTCATTCCCGAAGAGCAGTTTGAAAAACTCATGGATTCCCTCGAGCGAAAGGTGGAAGCGGTAGACAGCATGATCCGCAATCTTGAGGATCGGGTGGATCAGAAGGTTTCTCAGAAGGATGCACCGAAGGATCAGATCCACTTCAGTCTGTTCGATGGGAATCTCCGTCGAATGCTGGAAGAAGTGCAATACCGAGTGGAAGCAGGCTACCCGGAGGACCGGGGACTGTTTGCCACATTCAGTAGCTGCGATGATGCTATCATCGAAATCTCCCGGGAGGGAAAGATTATTTGGGCAAATGACAGCGCCCGAACGATCAGCGGCTACGAGTGGTCCGATGTCAAGGGACAGTCTCTGTATTCCCTGGTCAGACCCGAATACCAGCAGGTCCTGGAGAACCGCTTTTCCCCATTCACGGTCACTTCGGTGAAGGAAGGGGAGTCCGGAGGAGATAATCTCATTGTTTTCCAGGTCATGCATCGCAACGGGGCGATTCTCACCCTGGAAGCCCAGTTCGAGGCTCTGTATCACGGTGATGAATTAACCTTCGTCATCGCTTTGCGGGATCTGAGAACCCGCTCGGAGCTTTCTGACCAGCTCAAGCGCAGCCGCGATGAGTACGATGCCCTCTCGGAAACGGTGAACGAAGTCATTCTCCGGATTGATGAGGGGCTGAGAATCGTTTACTGCAATCGGGCGGTGAGCAAGCTGTTCGGATACCGAATATCCGAGGTGATAGGCGAGCATTTGACCCTCTTGTTCCCCAATGAGGTATTCAAGCGCCACGAAGCGGAGATCCGCAAGGCGTTTTATGTCGATACCGAGCACCGGCAGATGATGGGCATCCAGAATACCATCGAAACACTTGGGCAGCATAAAAACCGGGGGGTTTCTCCCATGGAGATCTCATTCGGCAATACCCGGGATTTCGAAACCCGCACCCTTACCTGTATGGTCCGGGACATAACCAATCGCAAAAATGCCGAGCGCCGCCTGCATCTGCTGGCTTATTTCGATAATCTGACAAGCCTTGGTAACCGGGACCTGTTCAACAAGGAGATCGAAGAGCACCTAAACAGCATCAAGAATAATTTCGAACCCGGAGCTTTGCTGTTTCTCGACCTGGATGGTTTCAAGAAGGTTAATGACACCCTGGGCCATAGTGCCGGCGACAATCTGCTGGTGGAGACCGCCCATCGGCTTCACGATTGTCTTCGGGAAAGTGATTCGGTATACCGACTCGGCGGGGACGAATTTCTGGTACTCCTCAGGCGCATAAAGCGTAACAAGGATGCGGCACTGGTGGCCAGGAATATCCTGAATACCATTCGCATGCCCTACTACTTAAAAAGCGGTGATTCCACATGAATGGTCAATATCGGCGTGAGTATCGGCATCAACACCATCTCTAAAGCCGATCTCAACCGGGAGGAGCTCACCCAGAAGGCGGATCTGGCCATGTATGCCGCGAAGGCCTCTGGGAAAAACACCTTCAGTTTCTACACCCCTGAAATGCTCGATGTGGTGAATGAGCGCTGGGAGATCGAACAGGGTTTGAAGCGCGCTCTGGCAGCCAATGAATTTCGTGCGTATTATCAGCCCATCGTAAACTGTTCCGGTGAGCTTCTCGGAATGGAATGCCTGCTGAGATGGGATCACCCCGAGCGCGGCATTCTGCCGCCGGCAAAATTCTTATCCATCGCCGAGGAAAGCAGCCTGATCGTCCCCATCGGCGTGTGGGTGCTGAACCAGGCCTGCGATGACATCGCCCGATGGAACGCCCAGGGCTTGAAGGATCTGTACGTAAGCGTAAATTTCCACAGCAAGCAGTTCGAGGAACCCGATGTGGTTGAGACCATCGAATCCGCTCTACGCCGCTCCGGTGTCCAGGCGGGGAATTTGAAGATCGAGCTTACCGAGACAGGAATCATGTTGAATCCCGAGGGGACCATCGAGGTGATGAAGCAAATAAAAAATCGCCTGCCCGGGATCAGGATCATGGTTGATGATTTCGGCACCGGGTATTCGAGCCTGAACTATCTGGCGAACCTCCCATCCGATACGCTGAAAATCGACCTATCCTTCGTTTCCAAACTCAGCGATCAAAACAATGAAAAAGTAATCCCCTCGATTATCAAGCTTGCTGAATCCTTACACATGGATTACATCGTCGAAGGCATTGAAACTCAAACATATCTGGACTATTTTTCCCGACGCAGCTGTCCGGCTATGCAGGGGTATTTTTTCAGTCGGCCTCAGCCCTCCACTCGATGGGATCAGGTGTTTGCCCAACCGGACTCCACCTCACTACCCTGGAGATCCTGAGAATTTGCACATAACAAAAAAATCAATGAAAATTATCAGGTGAAATATTTCCATCGCCTGGATAGTCCTCTGGTAATCTCCATATTGATCGGCCTGGGCAGCTCGATGCTTCTTGCAGTGCTCATTCCAGCGGGATTGATTCAATCCGCGGCGATTCTCACGGGGCTGATATTTTCATTTCCGGCCCTTGCCGCAATTATCCGCTATCGTTTGTTTACTAAGCTGCGTTGGCGAAGGCTCAGCCGGGAAATCAGGATTCTGCGGACCGGAGACCGAATCGATGTAGGACGACGGATGTCCGGGCATGCAATTCACCAGCTTTCGTTGATATCTGCCGAAATAGATGAGCTGACCCATTCTCTGAACTCGATTTTCCTCGACATCACCCGCTCTACGCAAAAATTCAGTCTGTTTTCCAGCGATATTTTCTTCTCCGCAAGGGAACTTTCCGATCTTTCGAAAGCTCAGTCGCTTTCGATGAAGGACATTCTGGAGCAGGTGGAGACCTTCCGCCATTCCCTGGGCGAACTGGACTCCCAAATCGGTATTCTGGTTCGGGAGATTGAGCAGAACGCGCAAACCTACCGTGAACTTGGCGAAAGATCCCGGAGCAGCGGTGAGCAGTTAAAGGATCTCGAGGAGCTGATTGCCAATGTGAGTTCAGAGACCGCCAGCAGCCGACGCTCCGTCGAGGCTTCCACCGAGTCGGTTACCCGTCTTGAGGAAACTTTCACGACCATGGATCAGCGCATGCGGGACCTGAGCGAGCGAACTGCTTCAACGGGGATGATCGTGAAATCCCTGGAAGATGTGGCCGAGCGCACCCACGTTCTGGCAACCAATGCCTCCATTGAGGCGGCGCGGGCGGGGAAACTTGGAGCCGGCTTCAGTGTGATAGCCGGAGAAATCCGCAAGCTGGCTGAAAGTTCCCGAGATGCCATCGGAGAAGTCGACTCGTTGTTAAAAGGCACCGCCGAGTCTGTATCCGAGGGTACGGCGAGCTGGGACCGTGAAATGGCCCGTGTTTCGGAAATCCGTGAGTTCAGTGCCGTAACCCTCGCGGCCCTGTCGCGGGTGGATGAGCAGATCGAGGGAATCAGGGCCTCCACGGGACTTTTCGCCCGGGAATATGAGGAGCAGATCCGCGCGGTAGAGGAAAGCCTTGGGCTTTCGGATCATATTCGCCGGGGAATTCTGGCGTTGGATGATGAAATTACGCGTCAGGGCAAGGGCTACGAGGAGACCGCGTCGGGAATCGGCCGTAGCGCAAAGAGCGCAGTGGAAGCTTCCCGTTCCGCGGTTGTTCTTGCTCAGCTGGCGACGTACCTCCGTTTCGGCGGCCAGGAATTACGGCAGATCGCCGGAAGGGTTATCGTAAGCGAAGAGCGCCGCCTGGAAGGTATTGCCCGGCGGGAAGCCCGCAGGGTGCTGCTGTATAATCTCGAAGTCTTCGAAGCGGGGAAAATCATCGGGTATCTTGGCGACCTGTCTCTCTCAGGTCTCATGCTCTACAGCGAAATGGATATTCCGGTCGGCGAGTCCCGGAAAGTACGGATCAGGCTGCCCATAGAATTCGGCGGAGATAAATACATCGACGTGGAAATAATTGCCCGGAGAGTCGAGAAAAGCCGTGAGTATTTTCAGATCGGATGCAGCATGAGACTGCTCGATCCATCCATGCAGGATGATTTTCTCACGGTATTAAGCAAGCTTACGCTTTCCGAAGATCCTGACGATTCGGGTATTCAGGCAGATGATGAAGAGATTGAAGAGGCGGAAGAACTGGAAGAGCTCTGATTTCAATCGGCGGACCGACGGATGCTTCCCGGTAGGGTTAAGAGGAATTCCAGGCCTCCATCTTCCGGAATCCGGTATTCGATGTTCCCCCCGAGAGAGTTGGTGACCAGATTGTAACTGATGCTCAGCCCGAGACCCTTGTAACCCCTGCTGCGCTTTGTAGTGAAAAAGGGATCGAATATCTTCGGTAACAAGCTGTGATCGATACCTGCGCCGTTGTCGATAAACCTGAGCTGTATTCCGGAAAGACTGGAGAGACTGTTGATTTCAAGACGGGGGCCGCGCTTTTCGGAGACCCCTGCACCAGCATCGGAGTCACCGCTTTCGGAGAATCCATGATCCAGGCTGTTGTTGATCAGATTCGTAAATATCCGGGCGATGTGGCCAGGGACGCAGTATAGTTCCAGCTCCGGATCAACATTATTGCGAAATTCCAGCCCGATCTGACGGAATCGATGTTCAAAACTGAGCAGCAATTCTTCAATATACTCTGCGAGGCGGAATGCCCGCGGCTCTTCGTCATACTGGTCGGTTGCCAGCTCCTTAAAACCGTCAACGAGTTTCGACGTGGTTTCCAGGTTTCGGCTTACTATTTCTCCAATTTCACGAAGCTCCGGCAGATGCTGATTTGCGCTGTCTGATGAGTTTTCCCATCCTTCCAGCATTGAACGAAGGTAGCTTATGGCGGTTATGCTGTTTCCCAGCGGCGTGTTGATCTCATGAGCGAGGCCGGCCACCAGGCGTCCCAAAGCGGCGTGTTTCTCCGACTCCGCCAGGTTTTTTTGTGCGAGCCGAAGTTCGCTGATTTTCCGCCGCAGGTCGCTGTTCGCGCTTTTCAACTCCCGGGTTCGGTCATCCACCGTTGTTTCCAGATCCCGGTTGATTATCGATAATTGGCCCTGAGCTTCTTCGGCAGCGGTGCGCAGGCTGTTGATCCGTTGCGACAGGCTGAGGCCGAGAAGCAGGAGGTGGGTAAGATAGCCAAGCTGGAACGAAAAATTCGTCAGTGGACTTTGATCGGCGATTCCCAGATTCCGGAGGATAATCAGCGTGATCCCTGACATGTATAAGATAAAACTTGCCAGGAAATACCACTTCAGACTGTGATTATATATCAGCATCAGTATTCCCAGTCCGATCATGATAATCGGCACCACAAGGAAGAAATAGCTGGCAATCTGATATGCGATGTAACGATCCAGAAATTGCAGTACCACGATCAGCAGCAGTACGACAAGCGCGAAATAGCGCAATCCACGGTCGATTGACGGAAGGGTGATTTCCTCCCTGAGAAGTTCCCGGCAGAATAGAATAAGGAAGATCAGGGTGACCGGCGGGATCAGGG
>CAWZYW010000184.1:0-5542 GCA_963966255.1 uncultured Salinispira sp.
CCGCCAGACCCATGCCGTGGGGTACCCTGAAGAGGCTGGTGAGATAAAACGCCAAGGCGTGGGGACCGGTAAGGCCAGACTGATCCAGGCTTCGCGCTGCGGAAATTGCGCTGTGAGCCATGGAAACCAGGGCATCGGCGTTGCCGTCCACCGCCTCGGGGAGGGCATGCATTATTTCCGCCAGGGCGGATATGCTGTTGGCCCTGGCTTCTTCTCCGGCCTTTGTGGACCAGATGCCCTCGACCGCATGGGCGATGG
Source organism: uncultured Salinispira sp. (assembly GCA_963966255.1). Lineage (GTDB taxonomy): Bacteria > Spirochaetota > Spirochaetia > DSM-27196 > Salinispiraceae > Salinispira. Next base: position 259 of record CAWZYW010000184.1, read on the forward strand.
CGTCAAAGCCCTCTCCGGCCACCTGACCGGGGCTCTGCATGATGCTGAAAAACGGATCATAGCAGGCCAGATCGGGAAGCAGAAGATCGTCCTGCAGTTCGCAGGTTTTGCGGCCCCGGAGATAGTAGGCTCGGGAACTCACCGCGGCACCGCTGCCGAATCCGCTGGATACGGCGATCACCCGGGGACGGCCTCCCCTCGATGACCTGAAATTCATGATCTTCCGGGTAAGCACGTCATCCTCGGCGTCGGGGTGGAGAAACGACTCGAAGAGATATATCTCATCCTCGTCGGCGTCGAACAGATAATGACGGATCATCTTCCCCAGATCGATGGCCCCTTCCCTGCCGAGGCAGATGATGGAGTCGAAGTCCCGGTCCATATAGAATTCCAGCGCCGCCCCGATCTCCTCATTGTTCAAAGGATAGGTGAAGGCCGAATAGAGGCGGTAGTGTTGCTTGCGGATTTTGCTGTTCGAAAGAACCTGAGTGAAAGGTATCATGTCCCAGGCTTTTTGGGACGCGAGGATCAGCGGTTTGCCGATCTGCCAGTGCTCCAGAACCTCGACCAAATGCGAGGCCCCCTTATTGCCAACATACACATCATGAAGTATCCCAGCTCGCATACGGGTACTATATCCCGAAATTATGAAAATTGGGTTATAAATTTCGAAAATTTTGCGGGTAAACTGTATTTTTTTTCATTTTCCTGCATACACGTCTAGTACATCAGCCGTTTTCGGGGCACCGGGAATGGGCTATAATTTCGGCATGAAGCTCTCTCGATATCACATCGCCTGGATTTCGGATATTCATATCGGGTCCGCCGATCAGCAGCCCAACGGCGTCGATGTGCGCGGCAATTTCACCCGGGCCCTAGAAGATATTTGCCGGTTCGATGTCGATATGCTGGTCCTCGGCGGGGATTTATGTCTGGACAGCGGAGAACGGGATGCATATCTCTGGATCTCCCGGGAGCTGGATCGGCTCAATCCCGCCAGGCGCATCGTGGTTCTACCGGGAAATCACGACGATCCTGAGATGATGGCCCAGATCCGGAATCCGGTGGATCTGGGCGGCGGGCTGCCGAGGGTTGAGATTCTCGATCCTGAAGGAATAACTCCTGCCGCGGGGATCAGGACGCTGTTTCTCGACAGCTCCTCCCGGAGGATCGGTAATGATCAGACTACATGGCTTGAGAAAGAACTGGCGCAGTCTTCAATACAGGGCTCGCCGGGTCCGGAGATAGCCCCTTCCCCGAAATCATCAGAGACAAAGGCGAGACCCCGGCTGGTGTTTGTGCATCACCCCCCACTGCCTTCGGGGGTACCCTATATGGATGAGAACTATCCTCTTGAAGATTGGCCACAAGTCGCCGCCGCACTTTCGACCTGCCCCGATCCGGTATGGGTCTTTTGCGGTCACTACCACTGCGATGTCCAAACTACCCGGGGCAATGTGACGGTTTTCGCATCGCCATCGACCTATACTCCCATCAACCCCATGGAGAACCGCCATCAAGCGGATACCATGCCTCCGGGCTGGAGGTTGATCCGCATCGATGGAAACGGAGTGCATTCATATCCGCGTTATATTATTTGACGAGATGAGAGCGATCCGCGGGCATATTCGCCCGGATGATCGACCGAATCTGCGACGGAGGACAGAAGAGTTCATGCTGACCTCCATCACTATTCAGATCTATCAGCCGATCCCCTGAAAACCCATAAACGCCAGGGCCAGCAGGCCGGCGGTGACCAGGGAAATCGGAGCGCCTTTCATGGCCTTGGGCAGATTGGCGAACTCCAGGCGCTCACGGATACCGGCGAAGATGAACAGCGCCAGGGTGAATCCCACCGAACTGGCAACGGCGAATACCACCCCTTCTCCCAGGCTGTAGTTGTTGCGGACTACCAGCAAAGCCACCCCCAGGATGGCGCAGTTGGTGGTGATCAGAGGCAGAAACACCCCGAGGGCCTGGTAGAGAACCGGACTGACTTTTTTAATAATCAGTTCCACCATCTGGACCAGACCGGCGATGACCAGGATAAAGGCCACAGTCTGCAGGAAGGTGATCTGCAGGGGAACCAGGATAAGATTCTGTATCAGGAAGGTCACGATGCTGGCCAGGGTCATTACGAACATGACCGCGGCTCCCATGCCCAGGGCGGTGGAGATCCGGGAACTGACTCCCAGGAAGGGGCAGATCCCCAGGAACTGAACCAGGACGATGTTGTTCACCAGTGCGGCGGTGATAAACAGGCTGAACATATTTTCCATAGCTTACTCCTGAGCTGCCGGCCGGGCGGACCGGGCTTTGACGGCGTTTACGCTGGCGATGATCAGTCCCAGGGCGATAAACGCGCCGGGTGGCATGATAAACAGCAGCATGGTGGTGGCGTTTTCCCCGACGAAGCTGAAACCGAAAAGGGAACCGTTGCCCAGAATCTCCCGGACTGAACCCAGCATGGTAAGCGCCATTGCGAAGCCCAGACCCATTCCCAGGCCGTCCAGCAGGGACTCGAACACCCCGTGCTTGCTGGCGAAGGCTTCGGCTCGGCCCAGAATGATGCAGTTCACGACGATCAGCGGAATAAACAGGCCCAACTGTTCATGGAGACTGGGCAGCTGGGCGGACATCATCAGGTCGATGATGGTCACGAAACTTGCGATCACCAAGATATAAGCCGGTATCCGTACTTTATCCGGAATAAGGTTCTTAATGGCGGCGATGACCATATTCGAGCCGAGCAGGACCGACGTAGTCGCCAGGCCCATGGCCAGGCCGTTGACGGCCGAATTGGTCACCCCAAGGGTGGGGCACATGCCCAGCAGTAGAACGAAAACCGGGTTCTCCCGGATAAATCCCTTGGTAAAGGTTTTAGCGAGACTCATTGGGCACCTCCGAAAAATGACGCGGCCGATTTCCAGGCAAGGCTGACCGCATCGCAGTAAGCCCGGGAGCTGATAGTCGCGGCGGTAACCGCGTCTATGGCTCCTCCGTCCTTGCTCACCTCTAGCACCTGGCCGGGTTCGAGGATCAGGGAGCGAAACTGCCCCGCGAAGCCGTCATCGTTGACCTTGCTGCCCAGACCCGGGGTCTCGGCGTGGCGAACCGCGATTGAGTTGATCAGCGTCCCGTCGGGTGAGAAGCCCGCCATCACCTGCATTTCGCCGCTGAAGGCCTGCTCGGTGATTCCCAGCACCGCTGCTCCAACCAGTTCGCCGCCCTGGTAGGCGGGAAACAGGGAAAACCCGTCGACCCGGATTTCATCGGCCAGCAGATCGTTGTCGTATTGCGGAAGCACGGCATCCAGGGCAGCCATCTGTTTGGCCAGCTGATTGGCGGCGATGTCGTCCTTGGTGTACTCGAAGGTCGCCGCCAGCAGACCGGCTGAGATCAGGGAAATGACCGACAGGACCAGGAGCATGTTCACGAAGCTTGACTGAAGCTGTTTCATTTCTCACCTCCTGCGGCGGTGGGTGCCGGTACGGGAACCGGTTTGATGCCAAAGCGCCGGGGCCGGACATATTTATCGATTACCGGGACGAAGGCGTTCATGATCAGGATGGCATAGCTGACTCCCTCGGGATAGGCGCCGAACAGGCGGATGATTCCCGTCAGGAGCCCCGCCGAAGCGGCATATATCACCCGGCCCTTGAAGGTCATGGGGCTGGTGACCATATCGGTGGCCATAAACCACGCGCCGAGCATGGCGCCGCCGGCCAGCAGATGGAAAAGCGGGTCGGCGTAGGTCGTCGGATCGACGATCCAGAATATGCCGGTAAACAGGGCCAGGGTCCCCAGGAATATGACCGGTGTTTCCCAACCGATGATCTTCTTATACAGCAGGTACAGGCCGCCGATCAGGATGGCCAGGGCGGAGATTTCTCCCGCAGAACCGCTGATGGTTCCGAGAAACAGTTCCATGTTGCCCGGCAGGCCCGCGGTTCCGCCCTCGGCCAGCTGGGCCAGGGGGGTGGCACCGCTGAACGCATCCACATTCCAGTCCAGAAGGCTCTCGGCCCGGGCCGGCCAGGTGGCCATGTCTCCGGGGAATGAGGCCAGCATAAAGGCCCGGCCCACCAGGGCTGGATTAAAGGGATTGTGTCCCACCCCGCCGAATACCATCTTCCCAATGCCCATGGCAAACAACGCGCCGGCGGCTACCATCCACAGGGGGATACCCGCGGGAACGTTGAAGCTCAACAGGAGGCCGGTGAGCACCGCCGATCCATCGGCGATAGTAGATTCCCGCTTGAACATAAAGCGGGTCACCGCCCACTCGGTGATAACCGAGGTAATGACCGATACGGCGATAATCGCCAGCACCCTGATGCCGAAGGACCAGACGCTGACCGCCATTGCGGGCAGAAGGGCGAAGTTCACCGCCCACATAACCGAAGATACCGAATCCCTGCTCTGCACATGGGGGGAGAGGGAAACGCTGAGTTTCTGTTCGAGTGCTTGTGGCATGATTACTTCCCCTTCCTCTTGGCGGCGATCACCGCGGCTTTTCCCAGCCTGATGAAGTCAACCAGCGGACGGTTCGACGGACAGGTGTAGCTGCAGCTTCCGCATTCCACGCAGTCCAGGATGTTCCGGCGCTCGGCGTCTTCGAACCGCTTCATTTCACTGAGTTGCTGAAGCAGGTAGGGTTCCAGCCCCATTGGGCAGACGTTCACGCATCGTCCGCAGCGGATGCAGCTTTCGACCTTTCCCCGGACCGCTTCTTCGGCAGGCAGGACCAGAATGCCGCCGGTACCCTTGGTTACGGGAATATCCAGGCGCTGGGCGGCTTTGCCCATCATGGGACCCCCGAGAATCACCTTGGCGGCGTCCTCGGTGAAGCCCCCGGCTGCGTCGATGACGTCCTGCAGGGGCGTTCCCACCCGTACCAGGTAATTCCCTGGTTGCTTCACTCCCCGACCGGTAACGGTGACCACCCGCTCAACCAGGGGGATTCCTTTCACATAGGCGTCATACGCCGCTTTGGCGGTGGCCACGTTGTTTACTACGCATCCCACCTCGATGGGTAGGGCTCCCGAGGGCACTTCCCGGCCGGTTACGGCCTTGATCAGTTGTTTTTCCGCCCCCTGGGGATACTTGACTTTCAGTCCCTGGACGACGATGTTCACGCCCAGACGCTGAACCCTCTCGCTCATGTGGGCTATGGCGTCAGGCTTGTTGGATTCTATGCCCATCACCACCCGGTTCACCCCCAGGTTACGGCGAAGCAGCTCGGTACCGAGGATGATCTCATCGGCGTGTTCCAGCATGATGC
>CAWZYW010000185.1:0-5523 GCA_963966255.1 uncultured Salinispira sp.
ATATAAGATTGTGAACAACACCGGCAGCAATCGACGGATACTCATCATAGCCGGGCTACTCGGAATTTTCGCCCTGACGATTGTTATCCATTACGGAAGAATCATGCTCTCACCTGCTCCGGTCGGCAATGACCCCACACCAGGCCTGCCGGTTGAGAGAGGTCCCATCCTCGATCGGAACGGTCGGCTGCTCGCCATTCAGACCGAGTTGCCCACAGTCACCGCCTGGACTCCATACATCGATGATCCCGAGGGTACGGCAGATCAATTATCGAGAATACTCGACCTTGAATACGATAATATCCTCTCGAGTCTCCAGCTGGAAAACCGCGATGTGATCATCAAGCGCACGATCTCTCCCGGGGAAGCAGAAGTAATCGAACTCCTCCAGCAGCAAGGTGAGCTTCGGGGCGTAACGCTTCGGAGAGATTTCGGTCGTATATATCCCGAGGGCCGAACTGCCAGTCATGTCCTGGGATTCACCGGTACCGAAAACGTCGGGCTTGAAGGCATAGAATTGACGCAGAACGCAATTCTCAGCCCACAAAACGGCACTGCAGGAAGCAGGGAATACGGCAATCAGATTTTCCTCACATTGGACGTGGTGATCCAGCACAGCCTGGAGGAAATCGCTGAGAGGCTCATGGATGAACACGATCCGGATTCGGTAATGATCCTCGTCATGGACGCGCCGAGCGGAGAATTTCTCGGATACGTAAGCGTCCCGGATTTTGATCCAAATACTTTTTCCGAATTTGAAGATGATGATCGGTACAATCGCCCCATCAGGATGGCTTACGAACCGGGATCAGTGTTCAAGGTATTCTCCCTTGCTTCAATCATTCATCTCGGTGGGGTGAACGACGACTCGCGCTTTGATACCCGCGGCGGCTATGTCAGCGATCAGATCGACATTCCGATCACCGATCTCGGGAACTACGGGATTATCGATCCGGGCGGAATTATACGCCTCAGTTCGAACGTCGGAGCGGCATACGCCAGCGATACGGTAGATCGAGAAAGCTTCTATTATATGCTCCGGCAGTTCGGATTCGGGCAAAGCACCGGCCTGGAGCTAAATGGGGAACAACGCGGCCTCCTGGCCCCAGAACCACGATGGTCGGGACGAACCAAACCGACCATCGCCATAGGACAGGAGATCGGAGTGACTGCGGTCCAAATGATGCAAGCCGCTACAGTCCTGGCCAATGATGGAATAATGCTCAAACCGCATCTGATCAAGCGGATTGTCGATCCTTCAGGGACCATTATCCGCGAATATCAACGCGAGCCCGTCCGCGAAGTACTGCGACGTCCGGTAGCCGATCAGATCCTGAATTATATGAACGGAGCCAGCCAACCGAACGGCACCGGAAGGCGGGCGGCAGTTGAAGGAATCAACATTTCCGTAAAAACCGGGACTGCCGAGGTCATCGATCCCGAGACCGGGAGATACTCCGATGAGCTTTTCATCGCCAGTACGCTTGCGATATTCCCAACGGAAGATCCCCAAGTCATCGTCTACGTAGTGATCCAGCATCCCCGAGGTGAAAGTTTCCTCGGTGGGGTCATTGCCGCCCCGGTGGTTCGGGAAATTGCTGAATTCCTTATTCCCTATCTCCAAATCGTTTCCGGGGGTCAACGCATCGTCGATCTGCCCCCGAATCTGGAAATATTCGAACCCGTTCTGCCGGAGATCGGGACCGAAATACCGGATTTTCGCGGCCTTCCGATGAGAACCGTTATTCCGCTCTATGCCCGTGAGGATATATTCGTTCAAATATACGGAAGTGGATGGGTAGTGAACCAGGACCCCGCCCCGGGAAGTCCGTACAGCGAAGGCATGGAGTTAAAGCTCTATTTGGAAGACAGCGATAGCCCGCAGGATGAGATCCCGTGAACCGTAGAATATATATCAATAAGCGAGGGATTCTTTGTGCGGAAATCAATGGTATCACTCTTCACAGCACCAGAAATCCTCAAAAAGAAGCCGAAACTCTGATCAGCCGCGGTATCCCCGAAACGGCTACCGGAATTATCGTATTCGGCTCCGGATTACTATGCCATTTAGCCGCCATCGATCGCCTGCGCCCGGAACTCGAGACGATATGCCTCGAGCCCGATCGAAATTGGACTCAGCTACTGAATGAACACAACCTCGATCCAAAAAAGCTCTGCGAAGATTTCATCATACTCCGGGATGATTGGGAAGGGAAAATACGGGAATATTTTTCACGGGGTTTCGAGCTATTTATTCCCAATCCATATCGGCATCTTTATCCGGAAATTACGGCCAGACTTGAGGCAGAAGCAAACAACTATCGCAACCGTCGGCAGGTTAATAAAAACACCCTGAAACGATTCGCCCACCGATGGGTCGGCAATCTCCTGGTTAATTTTCATTTTACCGATCAGTCGATGGGAATCGGCAGGTTCCTCAGGGCATATAGCGGTATGCCCGCACTGCTGTTAGCCGGAGGGCCAAGTCTCTCGAAGATCCTGCCCTCGCTCGCTGAGCTCCGCCTTCGTATGATAGTCGTGGCGGTCGATACTGCATATGCCGCGTGCCGACGGCACCATGTAGAACCTGATTTCGTAGTAGCCGTTGATGCCCAATACTGGAATACAAAACACATCGAAAGAATCACGACCTCATCATTGAAATCAGAACCGGCGATCCTCATCTCGGAACCATCAACGCATCCGAGGACATTCCGCCTATTGTCAAATCCCGCAGTATTCAGCCAATCCCTGTTCCCCCTCGGACAATACCTGGAGAGCGGATTCGAAAGTCGCATCCCCCTGGGATCGGGAGGATCAGTGGCGACCACCGCATGGGATTTTATCCGGGTCATCGGCTGCAGTCAGGCATACGTTGCCGGTTTGGATATGGGATTCCCGGAATCGCAAACACATTTCAAAGGTTCCTATTTTGAACAGAGCATGGCCTATTCGGGCAAGCGCTTAAAGCCAGCGGAACAGGCATCTGCCATGTATCTCCACTCCGGGCAACTATCATATCACCCGAATTACCGCGACGGCAAAGTTCTCAGCGATCGGCGCATGGATGTATATTGTTCATGGTTCGAACATCAGCTGGCAACCCGTGCTGAACTGACCACGTTCACATTATATCCTGATGGCCGGAAAATAGAAGGAATCCGCACTGCCAGTATTCAAGAAGTGATAAACGCCCCACAGATACGCGATCAGATCGATGCGATTTCAGCACGTATTGCAAATATTCCGGTCCAGGTGGGAGATAAACTGACGCTTGCAGATTCAAAACACCGTAAAATTCAATTGCTTGAAAATTACCTTCACCGCTTGCATGATTGGTGTGAAGAAGCTCTTCTCATCATCACAGAATCAAAAACACCCGGGATCGTTGAGGATTCAAGTGAAATTCAACCTACCTTAGAACAACTTGATGCTATCGATAAGAAGATTCTCTCCGATGAAAATCGCCAGATTGTCGGGTTCCTCATAAATGATGTGACAGAATCACTCAGCCATCAGGCAGAACCTAAAACCATGGAGGAAGCGCTCGAACGTTCCGCGACGCTGTATCGCGAACTCAAGAGCAGTGCCGACCGTCATCTGGAACTGGTTAAGCGCCACTATAATCGATTCAAGTTTTAGGGGTGGTGAGCCGATAATAATTTATAGAGAGTTAGCCCCTCTCCCAAACGGTATGCGCCTCGACGTCCAGGCATACCGTTTTTTTTATGCAATGCCCCGAAAACAGCTGATCGAATCAAAATAACTTCTTCCCCTGTAATCTACTATGAGCTTCATTTTATTCCAGAGGAGGAAATAGTGGCATTCACTCCACCTTTTTGCCCCCATTCCGGCTGTCAGAACCATCTTCGATCCAATATTTCAACTCAGAATTGGTTTGTACGTAATGGTCACTCACTCAATCTTCGTACCGGACGTTACCAACGCTTTCGGTGCAGGCAATGTAAGCAATATTTCTGTGAAAATACTTTCCATCTGGATTTCCGCAGTCGACAGCGATTGGACTATAAACGCATTTTCAATTCGGTGAACAACGGTTCTGGAATTCGTGATATTGCCCGAGAGTTTAAAGTCTCTGACAAGGTAGTATTAAATCGATTGAGCCGGCTGGCGAGGCAAGCGATGGCAACGCTCGCTCAGATAGCTATGACACATCAAATTACTGAAAGTATTGCTGTGGATGGTTTTGAGAGCTTCGTACACAGTAAATACTGGCCGAATAATTTCACAATTGCAGTGGGTTCCAAAAGCCAATTTGTCTACGCATGCGACTATGCTCAGATGCGGCGAAAGGGGCGAATGACCGAGAAACAAAGGGAAAAACGCGAAACACTGAATCAGATGTATCCCATTGGTGATAAACAAATTAGGCAATCATTCCTGAATGTAATTGATACTATTCTCCTTCGATGGCAACTTCATAGTCGGACTAATGAACAGATTCTTGATACTGACGAACACATGGAATACCTACGCGGCTTGGAGACACATCAAGGCTGGAATCAGCTGTGCAAGAGCAAGCTTGTTTCACATAGGCGCACTAATTCCCGGATGCCTCGAAATCAACTAAATCCATTATTCCCCGTCAATTATTTCGACAGAGAAATCAGGAAAGACCAAGCTTGTCACGTGAGGAAGACAGTTCAATGGTCGAAGACAGTCAACAACAGTATGGAACGTATGATGATTTACCTTGCATACCATAATATATTTAAACCTTTTCGAATAAATGAACGCATGAAAATGAGCCATGCAGAAATGGCAGGGGTGGATCGAAATTTGATTCGTTCACAAAAACGGTTTTTTTTCACCAGGCGCTCATTTATCAAACATTTCGCATTGGATGTCGGTCAATGGAAGACCTGGCATCGGATCTGGAAAACTCCGGTGCTTGACTTGAAAATAGAAAATCCAGATTTTGCCGTTGTCTGATGTGGCGAAATCAGCTGTTTTCGGGGCACTATGAACAGATAACCTTGATAGAGCCGTAATTCTCTGTTTCAACCATTTCAACCCCCGGTGCAATCAAGACTACTTCATCTGCAACGGACCAACCGACGATTATTTCTTCACCTCTCTTGTTTGATCCCGGTAAATCGCAACAGTATGCGAATACCATTGCGCCATCCTGGATGCGAGAAATATCATCCGGAAGCAATGAGACCAACCGGAATGCGCGTCCATTAGCATGATAGAACGTTTTGGGATTTCCCGGAGTTTGAATCAGTTTTCGCTCTGAGAATTTTTCCATAAAAACCACATTCCAGGGAAAGATTGCCATTACATTCCCGTTGATCTCTTTGAATATTCGAATAGGAAGTGAGGTGATTTCCCGGGGAAGATGTAGTACCAGAGGTCCTGGTTGAACCGGGGGACCGTAGTATCGCGCGCACAAAACCTCTGAGCACTGTTGTACGATATCAAGTCCTAGATTTCTCCCCGAGAGAACGCGTTCCCGTCCGGAACCGAATTGTGCTGTGGGATTGGCGGATACATCCGTAG